>JACMLR010000395.1 GCA_014379515.1 Chitinophagaceae bacterium | reverse complement strand
TGGACAGCAGAATAGAGAATACAGAATAAAGAATACAGAATATGGCTAAGATGCTCAAGATTATTTTTGGCGACAGAATGAAAACAACTTTATGATAGATGCCGTAAAAAGAGGCGGTCCTTGCTCTTTGATTGGAGCGGCCCCACCTCTTTTTTACTCGATCAAAATAGAACACTGACACAGTTCAATTTACAGACCCCTGCTCAATTCGATTAGTGCTAATAAATCGACGGTTTGCCCTATTCTATATTCTATATTCTGTATTCTTTCTTCTATCCCCCCCGTACTCAGAATCTCTCATAAAACCCCGGCGGCGTCACCCCCAATGAACGCAGATACACATATCCCTGGCCGCGATGGTGAACTTCATTTTCGATAAAATAACGAACGAAATAATGAATTGGACCTTCCCACATGCCAAAAGCTAAATCTCCTTCCTGGAAACGATCCGCTCTTATTGTTGGCCAAATACTGTCCAGTTTTTCGGTAGCCTCATCCCAAAGCTGCAACAACTCTTGTTTTGTTGTTGGCCGGGCCTTTTCAATTTTTTGTCCATCGGCGTAAATATTCGCCCATTTGCCTGTGGCGATTCCATCGATTCCATAAAACGTCATCTCCCAAAATTCGAGGACGAGTTCGGAGAAGGGACGCATTCCGCCGAGTGAATAGGTAAAAAGTTTGTCATCCGGGAAAGCCTCAATCGTACGGCGGGTTAAACGACGATGACCTTGCCAATGTTCCAGGATTTCTGGTAAACTAATAAATGATTTTGCTGCTGTCGCTGGCTTTGATGTTAACGTTTCCATGTTGATTCGTTTTTGGTTTGTGTTGTTTGACAATTCAAAGTAAACACCGACCAGTGACAACCTTATGTCAGTAGAAAAAATGATTTTAAAAGAAATTTTGACTTTGCACTATTTCAGACATGAAAATGGATCTCTAGAATTGCTCTTCATGAAAATGTCGCAAATGGCCCATTAATTGCCGCATCTCCACCTTCTCAATCGATCTCATTCGGGTTATGTTTGTGCGGATGGAGCGGTTACCCATACCCTCAATAAAAAAACTTTTAAAACTAAAATATACGTCGTGAAAAAATTTTCATTTCTTGTTATCACCCTTGCATTCGTGTTTACCTCTTTCAAGTCAGCATCTCCCGATTCGTGGTCGCTTGATGGTGCACATTCCAACTTATTCTTTTCAGCGGCGCTTTTCGGAATCTCGGACATTAAAGGAAGTTTTTTACTGAAGCAGGGAACGATCACTTCCGAAGGCGCAGATTTTGCCAATGCAACAGTCAGCATTGTTGCGGATGCAAACACAATCGACACCGATCAGGATGATCGTGACAAACACCTTCGTACGGCCGATTATTTTGATGCAGCAAAATACCCCGACATCGTTTTTAAAAGCAATTCATTCAAGAAAACGGCGGAGAACAATTATGTGGTTACGGGCGATCTCAGTTTTCATGGAATTACAAAGTCAGTCACTTTAACCGTCATAGGAAAAACAGCAACGCATCCCGTTACAAAGAAATCTATCGTCGGATTTAAAGTTACCGGTACGATCAAACGTTCGGATTATAATATCTCTAATTCAACACCTTCAGGCATGCTCAGTGATGAAATTGCAGTTGAATCAAATCTCCAGTTTATGAAGAATTAAATTATCCAATGTTTGGACTTCACTTGTCGCATCGAATGATCAGGATAATTTGCAGGTTCGATTTATACTATAACCTTGATAAACGCATGATGAATTTTTTAGCCTGAAGCAACGAATCGAACTATAAAATGCTCTTTACGTTCGAAATTGTCTTCGTGCTATCGCCTACCCTCCGCGCCCCTTCCCTTCGAACCGATAAGAAGCAAAGCATCCATCCTAAAAACGGATCTATGATCGAAGTATTTAAAACAACTGTTACAGATCGGCAACTCGCCCAGCGGATCGTTGAAGCTATTCACGATGAAATGATAAACTGCCGCGCCAATTTTGATCTTTGGGACTGCGATAATATTCTTCGTGTTCAATCCAGGACAGGGGAGCTATGCCCGCTTGCTATTATTGGAGTTGTCGAACGATTCGGTCATTCCGCTGAAATATTACCCGACGACTTCAGCTTGCTCATGAACGAAAAGCTAGCTTCCTGAGCAATTCTCCTCACTAACCTTTTGAACAACTCGTTGTTTTACAAATTTGCTGCAATTCTTGCCGCTGGTAATCAAATCCATGGGTTACGGAGACCGGAAAAACAGCTCAGAATGCTTAATTTATACTTTTTTGTATAAATCCATTCGTACCTTCGTTGGCCCAATAAAAAGATCAATAAAAATGAGTATGAACGAGGAGTACAGTGCGATAGAGAAAGCTGTCCTGAGTGATTATAAATACGGATTTGTCACCGACATTGAGGCTGATGAAGCCCCCAAAGGTCTGGACGAGAACATTATACGTTTTATCTCTGCGAAGAAGCAGGAGCCTGAATGGATGTTGGAATGGCGCTTGAAAGCGTATGAACACTGGTTGAAAATGGAAGAGCCGAACTGGGCAAATATCAATTACCCGCCGATCAATTACCAGGATATTATTTACTACTCGGCTCCGAAACAAAAGATTGCGCCGGGAAGTCTCGATGAGATCGATCCTGAACTCCGTAAAACCTTCGAGAAACTGGGTATTTCTTTGGATGAGCAGAAACGTTTGAGCGGAGTTGCCGTGGATGCCGTTATCGATAGTGTTTCGATCGGAACGACCTTTAAGGCACAACTAGCTGAATTGGGAATCATTTTTTGCTCGATGAGCGAAGCTATCCAGGAGCATCCTGAACTCATCCGCAAATATCTAAGCAGTGTAGTACCCGTCACCGATAATTTTTTTGCAGCTTTAAACGCCGCAGTTTTTACTGACGGTTCATTTTGTTACATACCAAAAGGCGTTCGTTCGCCAATGGAGCTGTCTACTTACTTCCGGATCAATGCCAGCAACACCGGTCAGTTCGAACGCACCTTAATTGTTGCTGAGGCAGGAAGCTACGTGAGTTACCTGGAAGGTTGTACTGCGCCGATGCGCGATGAAAACCAGTTGCATGCCGCGGTGGTAGAATTGATCGCAATGGATGATGCTGAAATAAAATACTCAACGGTTCAGAACTGGTAGCCGGGTGATAAGGACGGCAAAGGCGGGATCTATAATTTCGTGACCAAGCGTGGAATCTGTAAAGGGACTAATTCAAAAATTTCCTGGACACAGGTCGAAACTGGTTCTTCTATCACCTGGAAATACCCGAGCGTTATTCTTAAAGGCGATAATTCAACAGGTGAATTTTACTCGGTCGCTGTTACTAATAACCGTCAACAAGCTGATACTGGTACAAAAATGTTGCACGTTGGTCGCAACACGAAGAGCCGCATTGTATCTAAAGGAATTTCTGCGGGGTTCAGTAATAACAGTTATCGCGGACTGGTACAGGTCGGGAAGAACGCCTCCAATGCCCGTAACTTTTCGCAATGCGATTCATTATTATTAGGCGATAAATGCGGAGCACATACGTTTCCATATATCGAGGTGAAAAATAGCACCTCAATTGTAGAGCATGAGGCAACGACTTCAAAAATCGGTGAAGACCAAATATTTTATTGTAATCAACGTGGTATCGATAACGAAACCGCTGTTGCATTAATCATCAACGGTTTTGCAAAAGAGGTAATGAACCAACTTCCAATGGAATTTGCCGTAGAAGCGCAAAAGTTGCTGGCGATTAGTTTAGAAGGAAGTGTTGGATAAAAATCATCGAAGCGGAAAACTTGTTTGCGATATCGCATACCAATCATTACAAGTTAAAACGAGAACATTTACAAATACATAACTATGCTGAAGATTCAGAATTTGCATGCGGGTATTGAAGGGAAGAAGATATTGAACGGGATCAACCTGGAGATCAGACCGGGTGAAGTTCATGCAATCATGGGCCCTAATGGTTCAGGTAAAAGTACACTTGCCTCTGTATTAGCAGGAAGAAAAGAGTTCGAAGTTTCGAACGGTACCGTTGAGTTTCTTGGAAAAGATTTACTTGATCTTTCGCCCGAAGCACGTGCCGGTGAAGGACTTTTTCTTGCATTTCAATACCCAATTGAAATTCCAGGTCTTAGTACTACCAATTTTATTAAAACTGCCGTCAACGAGGTTCGTAAATACAGAGGTCAGGACACATTGGATGCTGTTGGATTTTTGAAATTGATGAAAGAGAAAATGGCGCTCATGAATATGGATCAATCCTTATTAAGCCGCCCGCTTAATGAAGGTTTTTCCGGCGGCGAGAAAAAAAGGAATGAAATTTTTCAGATGGCAATGTTGCAACCGAAGCTCGCCATTTTGGATGAAACCGATTCAGGGCTTGATATCGACGCGATTCGTATCGTTGCGAATGGGGTTAATAAACTCGCTACGCAGGACACCGCTGTGCTCGTTGTTACGCATTACCAACGCCTGCTTGATTATATCGTTCCGGATTTTGTTCATGTACTTTATAAAGGACGCATTGTAAAATCGGGTCCTAAAGAACTCGCCCTCGAACTCGAAGAAAGAGGATACGATTTCATCAAGAACGAAACGAATGTGACAGAAGAGGTTTAATTAAAGTTTAATCAGCACATGGCTACGATAGATTACCTGGAAAAAGAGTTCGAAAAGTTACAAGCAACTACGGGAGGACAATTATCGGCGTTCCGTCAGGATGCATTTACCGCATTTAGCCGGCTGGGCATCCCTTCATCCAGAAATGAAGAATGGAAATACACGAGAGTCGGACTTGTATTCAATAAAACATTTCAATTCTCAGAAGATGACGGCAGTCGTTTCACGGCCGCTGACTTAACGAAATTGAAATTGCCAGGCAGTGACGAGGCAAACGAAATTGTTTTTTTAAATGGCCGATTTTCGTCAACCTTATCCACTCTACGATCGCAAGGATTGACACTGCTTCCGTTAGAAGAAGCTGCCCAGGGGGCGCATAGCGAATTCGTGGCAACCCATTTCGCAAATAGTTCAAAGTATTTGAAAGATGGGATCAATGCGATGAGTACTGCATTTTTATCCGGCGCAATTTTTCTTGATGTGAAAAAAGGCGCGACGATCGACCACCCGGTATATATATATAATATCAGTGATGCCCGCGAGTTTAATGTTTTATCCCAACCACGTAGCCTGATAAAAGTTGGCGAGAATGCCCAGGTTCAATTAGTAGAAACCTTTGTAACGATTGGCTCACAAGAAAGTTTTACCAACCAGGTGATGGAAATGGTTGTAGAGCGCGATGCAATTACTGAATATTATAAAATTCAGAATGATGTTCCGAATGCCAACCAGGTAAGCACTACACATATCCGGCAAACCGGGAAAAGTTATACGCATGCAGTTACGATTTCATTGGATGGGGGGATGGTGCGCAATAACCTGAACCTTGTTCTTGATGCGCCGAATTGCGAAGCACATATGTATGGTTTGTATTTTCAGAAAGGAAAAACTCATATCGACAATCATACTGTTGTTGATAATGTTCAGCCGAACTGCCTCAGCAACGAATTATACAAAGGGATTTTAACAGACAGCGCAACAGGTGTATTTAATGGAAAAATTTTCGTTCGTCCGCTTGCGCAGAAAACGAATGCATATCAATCCAATAAAAATGTACTGTTATCCGATACGGCAAGCGTAAATACAAAGCCCCAACTGGAAATTTATGCGGATGATGTAAAGTGTTCACATGGCTGCACGATCGGTCAGCTTGATGAAGAAGCGCTATTTTATCTTCAATCGCGTGGGATTAATGAAAAGCGTGCGAAATCAATGCTTCTTCATGGCTTTTCATCTGATATTCTCGAGAAGATTAAATTAACCCCCATCCGTGCCTACGTAGAAGGTTTGATTGATCAACGTCTAGAATTTGATAAAGAATGATAACAACAGCAGTAAAAGATAAAACATTTGATGTCGCTGAAATTCGGGAACAATTTCCGATTCTTCATCGTCTTGTGAAAGGGAAGCCGCTTGTATATTTCGATAATGCAGCCACGTCTCAGAAACCACAGGTTGTAATAGATAAACTTGTCGAGTATTATTCAGGCTTCAATGCCAACATTCATCGTGGAATTCATACCCTGGCTGAAGAGGCAACTGCTGCATTTGAAGAAGCCCGCGATACTGCTCAACGTTTTCTTGGAGCAGCACATCGCGAAGAAATTATTTTCACAAAAGGAACAACAGAAGGAATCAACCTTGTTGCCTCCACTTGGGGAAGACAAAATATTTCTGCTGGTGATGAAATTATTATTTCAGCGATGGAACATCACTCCAACATTGTTCCATGGCAGATTTTATGTTTGGAAAAAGGTGCTACACTAAAAGTGATTCCCATTGATGATAATGGCGATATCATTTTGGAAGAGTTTAAAAAACTTTTTACTTCGAAAACCAAGTTCGTTTCCGTTGTTCACGTATCAAATTCTTTGGGAACGGTAAATCCGGTAAAAGAGATCATCCGGATCGCACATGATTTCGGTGTGTTGGTATTGGTTGATGGCGCTCAGTCGACCGTTCATTTGGATATTGATGTTGTTGCACTCGACTGTGATTTTTTTGTTTGCTCATCGCATAAGATTTACGGTCCTACCGGCACCGGTGTTTTGTACGGTAAGCGTTCGCTCCTGGAGGCGATGCCGGTTTTCCAGGGTGGGGGAGAAATGATCAAGGAAGTTACATTCGCCAGTACCAGCTATAATGATTTGCCTTATAAGTATGAGGCAGGCACACCGAATATTGCAGATACAATTGCTTTTAAAACAGCACTCGATTTTGTTGCTTCCGTGGGTAAGAAAAATGTTCGTACTCATGAAAATGATCTGCTTGCATATGCTACCGCGCGTCTCGAAGAAATTGCTGGCCTTAGAATTATTGGCAAAGGGAAAGACAAAATAAGTGTAGTTTCTTTTGTTATTGATAAGGTACATCCTTCCGATATCGGCACATTACTGGATAATCGTGGTATTGCAGTCCGAACCGGTAACCATTGTACTCAACCTTTAATGGATAGGCTTTGTGTTCCCGGAACGATACGTGCATCTTTCGCGATGTATAATACGCGCGACGAGATCGACGTATTTACAACAGCGCTCGAAAAGTCCATTACGTTATTGTCTTAATATGAATGACAGAACTATTAATGAAATTGAAGACGAGATCGTAGAGGAGTTTTCTTTGTTTGATTCCTGGGATGACAAATACGAGTATATCATCGACCTTGGAAAAAAACTTCCCGAACTTGATGCGCAGCATAAAATAGATGATAACAAAGTCAGGGGCTGTCAATCGACCGTGTGGCTCGTTGCTGATTACCGTGATGGCCGAATTTATTATAATGCCGAGAGTGACGCAGTAATTGTAAAAGGGCTTATAAGTATGCTTATCCGTGTTCTTTCAGGTCAGCGTCCAGGCGATATCGTTGCCGCTCCGCTAACATTCATTCAGCGTATTGGAATGACAACGCATCTTGCCCAAACAAGGTCGAATGGTTTGGTTTCGATGGTGAAGCAAATGAAAAACTATGCGCTTGCCTATAAATTGAAATATCAATCTCAATAAGGTGTTATGGATACTGAAGCGTTAAAACAAAAAGTGATTGAATGCCTGCAGACGATTTTTGATCCCGAGCTTCCGGTCAACATTTATGAACTGGGATTAATTTATGAAGTGGACATTTTGCCGATAAACAATGTGCAGGTTGTTATGACACTCACAGCGCCGGGCTGTCCGGCTGCGCAATCGTTGCCTGTTGAAGTGGATCAGAAAGTGCGGCAAATAGAAGGCGTGAATGATGTACATGTAGCTGTCACCTGGTCACCAGCCTGGAATAAAACCATGATGTCGGAAGCCGCCCAGTTGGAACTTGGATTTCTTTGAACCATTAAAGACGCTTGAATGAAAATTACCTCACAGGAAGAATACGGTTTACGAATCCTGATTCGTATTGGAAAATGCGAGGATAAAAGCGGAATGAGCATCCGGCAGCTGAGTGAAACGGAAGGTCTGACCCCGCATTATATTGCCAAGCTGACGAGGATCATGCGGATGGCAGGAATCATCAACAGCACGCCGGGTTTTAAAGGAGGTTATATTCTTGCTAAACCTGCCGATCAGATTATTATCAAACATGTTTTGAAAGCGTTAGGCGGCGTTTTATTCGATAAAGATTTTTGCGGTCAACACGCAGGATCGGTAAAACTTTGTACCAATTCGGTCGACTGCTCTGCCCGATCTTTATGGCAAATGATTCAATTCACCGTAGACCAGTTGCTGGAGCGCGTTACGCTAAAGGACCTTGTGAGTGCGGAAAGCGACTCATCGAAAATCCTCAACACAATTCTGGAGACCAGCAGCAAATCATATTTCAACCTCGCAAAACAGACAGTGGATTCTTAAGTCAAGCTCCCTCGTTTTTGTTTAATTGCCTCAATAATATCTCAACCAAAATTAAACAATGGAGCATTTCCTGCTTTATCTTTATAGCTATCATTATCGGCATATTCTGTTATGACGGAAAAATCTTTGTTACTCCTTGAAAGTTTAAGCGACGGTGTAATTATGTTGAATCCCGATGGGATGATCATTTATTGCAACCCCTCGGTTACAAAGATTTGTGGATTTACTTTAACCGATCTGTTCAATAAGTCGTTCGATTTTTTTTATGAAAGTGGTTTGGATCCAGTGCGTGCAGCATATGAATTAAAGACGGCGGAAAAAACCGGCCGCTTTGATTCGGAAGGATGGAAAAAGAAGAAAGATGGTAAATTTTGGGGCTGTCTCACAATTTCAGCATTTGGAAGTGGTACAGAACTCGCTGGATACAGCTGCATTTTGCGGGATACGACTCAGCAGAAAAATGAAGAGCTCCGGCTTCGCGCCAGCGAGGAAAGATATCGGTTGATGGCGGAAGGAGTCAAGGACTATTCAATTTTCCTGCTCGATACAAATGGAATTATTACTACCTGGAATATTGGTGCGCAGATCATGACAGAGTATCGCAAAAGCGAAATCCTGGGTCAACATTTTTCTATATTTTACCCACCTGAGGAAATCACTAAGAAAAAGCCGGAACTCGAATTGACGGTTGCTACAGCTACCGGGAGATATGAGGAAGAGGCGTGGCGCGTGAAAAAAAATGGTGTTCATTTTTGGGCGAACGTTGTTGTGACCGCTTTATATAACGATCGCAACCAATTGATCGGGTTCTCGAAAGTGACTCGCGATTTGAGTGAAAGAAAAAAGAATGAAGAACTTTTACGTTTGAGTGAAGAACGATATCGACTGCTGGTCGACCAGGTTTCCGATTATGGAATATTTATGATGGATGAGGAAGGCAGAATCGTTAGCTGGAATGTGGGAGCAAAAAGAATCAAAGGTTATAACGCGGACGAGGTGATCGGGAAATATTTTTCATTGTTTTATCCAGAAGAAGAAATAATCAAAGCAAAACCTGCAATGGAACTTCGAGTTGCACGAAGCGAGGGAAAATATGAAGAAGAGGGTTGGCGTTTGCGAAAAGACGGATCGCGTTTTTGGGCGAACGTTGTTATTACTGCGGTGTATAACTCAAGCCAAAACCTGATTGGTTTTTCTAAAGTAACAAGAGATCTTACAGAAAGAAAGCAAAACGAACTTGCGATAAACGAAACGAACCGGCGACTTCGTTTGTTGACAGAAGAGCAAAAAATCACAAATGCCGAACTGTATTATGCTAACCAGGAACTGGAACAATTTACATCGATCGTGTCGCACGATTTACAGGAACCAGTAAGAACAATCAAAAGTTTTCTGCAGTTAATTGATATGAATATTCCGGAGACGGAAACACTATTGAAAACTTATATTGGGAAATCAATTAGTGCTACGAACAGGATGCGTGAACTAATCCTTCATTTGTTGAACTATTCTCAACTCAGTAAAGGCGAATGGGTGATGCAGACGGTCGATGTGAAAGAACTTGTTGCAACTGTTCAGCAAAATCTTATTACAGCAATCGATTCCTCAAAAACAAAAATCACGACAAATCTCCAGGTTACCCAGGTAGAAGGCGATCGCGTTCAGCTGATTCAATTGATCCAAAATTTAATGGGAAATGCATTGAAGTTTTCGGATGAAAAATTGCGCAAAATTCATATCAGTTCCGTGATGGAAAATGGATACGTCAAATTTGGAGTGAAAGACAATGGGATCGGTATTGCCGAAGGCGACCTACATAAGGTCTTTGAAATATTCCGTAGATTAAATCCCGATAATCTATTTCCGGGAACGGGTATTGGACTGGCAATTTGTAAAAAAATTGTCGATCGGCATGGAGGAAAAATTTGGCCCGAGTCAACGCTCGGAGAAGGCACAACCTTCTATTTCACATTGAAAAACAAATCAACTGCCGCCCTGCATGAAGAAGTATAAATTAATCATAGTCGAAAACGACGAGGATGAGCAGCTCTTTATGCGACAGGGTTTTGTTGCCTCCGGCTTATTTGATATTGTTGTCATGGTGCGTGAAGGCAACGAACTTTTTGAATGGCTCAATCAGCATTCATCCGCATTGCCAGACCTAATTCTTTCAGATCTCAACATGCCCGGGAAAAATGGATTTGAAATTATTGCCGATATTCACAAACATCCCGCTTATAAAATCATTCCCGTTATAATAACTTCAACGTCCTCCATTCAATCGGTGATTGATCAGTGTTTGTCAATGGGCGCTGCCGGCTATGTCACAAAGCCAGACAGCTTTGTTGAGTATGCGCCATTTGCGAGGCGACTACATGAGTTGGTTGCCGAAAAAAATCTTGCTTAGCGAGTTAAGGGAACAAAAAATCCGATTCATAAACTCGGTGAACACCAGTCGTACTTATCGTTACTCAACCTGCCTGATCCAATCTTTGATAATTTCTTGCAGATCGTTTTTTTTCAATTTTACATCTGCACCATCTTTAAACGTAATCGTGCGTCGCCCGTCTTTATAATCACCTTCCAGGATTGTGGCGCCGTTCTTTACTTTGGCACCGCTTGGTAAAACGAGCATGATCCTTCCTTTGTGAAGATTGAATACCGCGATATCACTCTTGTATTCCTTCGGATCAAATGGCTTCATCGGCCCGGTAAAATAAAACGATGGGTTGTTCCATTTAATGCGTTCGCCAATTTGTTTGTCTGTTTTCAGAATGATGTTACGAATCGTTTCAACAGTTTCTGCCAACTCGGGCGATAGCTTACTGATGTGTTCATCAATTTGTTCTTTATCGTTCAACTTCGTCTTTGCCATTTCTGGAAATTAAATCAAGTTATTAATCCGACAAGATAATATCACATTTCGATATTAAAATGTAATCATCAGTTCGAACTGTATTTGCAACATTCCCTTGTTGTTTTCATCCCGCATCCGCAAGCCAGAAATCACGCATCAAAAACAGCAATCATTCACGCGAATCCATTAATTTGTAACTATGAAACGATTTGCCATACCAATTTTATGTCTTGCTATACAAGCATGTAAAGACACTGCGCCTGTTGACCTCCGAATCCGGCAGTTTGATTCCGTTCATACCGCACGCATGGCCGCATCAATTGATTCGTTGGTGAAACCAGAACTTGCTGATGGACTTACACTAAGTGTCTGGGGCGTCGATTCTTTAGTGATATCGCCAATCGCTATCGACATTGATGATCTCGGGAACCTTTATTATACCACAACCAATCGGCAGAAAAATTCGGAGTTCGATATCAGGGGACACCAGGATTGGGAGATTGGATCGATCCAGCTTCAAACAATTGATGACAAACGCGCCTTTCTTCGGCGTACCCTTTCACCGGAGAATAGCAAAAAAAATGAATGGTTGAAAGACCTTAATGGAGATAGCTCGCACGATTGGAAAGATCTTACCGTCGAAAAGGAAAATATTTATCGTTTAAGTGATTTAAATAAAGATGGTATCGCAGATGTGTCGCAATTGGTAGTGGACGACTTCAACGATGAAGTGACCGATGTTGCCGGTGGCGTATTAAGTTTTGGGGACGATCTATATGTTGCCGTTGGACCAGATATGTGGCGAATGAAAGACAAAAACAATGATGGTATTGCTGATGAGAAAACGTCGATATCTCATGGATATGGTATTCATATAGGTTTTGGTGGACATGGAATGTCGGGCATTGAAATGGGCCCGGATGGCCGGGTATATTGGCAAATCGGTGATATTGGATTTAATGGAAAAGGACCAGATGGTCAGAAATGGGAACATCCAAACAGCGGAGTGATCGCCCGGTCAAATCCGGATGGGAGCGACTTCGAAATTTTTGCGTATGGGAATCGCAACACGCACGAATTTGTGTTCGATGAATTCGGCAACATCATCAGTGAGGATAATGATGGCGATCATGCCGGTGAGAAAGAGCGCCTCGTATTTATCGTTAATGGTGCCGATATCGGTTGGCGAAGCAACTGGCAGTATGGTAAGTATACGGATCCAAAAAACAATAGCTATAAAGTATGGATGGATGAAAAAATGTATTTGCCAACGTTCGAAGGCCAGGCTGCGTACATCACTCCATGTATCAGCAATTTCGTTAGCGGTCCGGCAGGAATGGTTTATAATCCTGGTACTGCATTGGGTCCGCAATACAAAAATACTTTCTTCATTGCCGAATTTGTTGGAAGTCCGTCCAACTCTGGAATACATGAATTCAAATTAAATCAGAAGGGAGCAAGTTTTGAATTAGGTGAACACAAGAAAATTTTAGGAGGTGTGTTGCCGACCGGGCTTGATTTTGGTCCCGACGGTGCGTTGTACCTGGCTGACTGGATTGAAGGATGGGATACGCATAATTTTGGTCGCATCTGGAAACTGGATTTTAAGGATGGCGCGTCACAACCCGAAAGGCAACAGACCAAAGCACTTCTTGCTGCAGATTTTAAGGGTCGAAACGCCGCACAATTGGGCGAATTGCTCAAAAATGCGGATATGCGTGTACGACAGAAAGCGCAGTTTGAGTTGGTGAATCGGGGCGCTAAATCAATGGAGGTCTTCAATCAGTATTTGAAACAAACAACGGACAGGCTCCCACGAGTTCATTCGATTTGGGGAATCTGTCAGTTGGCCAGACAAGATAAAAAACATGCAGCAGGATTAGTGCCGTATTTAAAAGATAGCGATGCTGAAATCCGCGCACAGGTTGCAAAGTGGCTCGGCGATATAAAATATGCCGATGCAGGATCCGCTTTGATTCCATTACTAAAGGATACAAATAGCCGCGCGCGTTTCTTTGCTGCGGAAGCATTAGGGCGCATCAAACACGACGCAGCGATCAACCCGCTTATCGAATTCCTGCAAGTAAATAATGATGAAGATGCTTATCTGCGACATGCCGGAACCCTGGCGCTCGCGCGAATCGGTAAGACGGCTCCGATAGTTTCACTTGCTAATAGCCCATCACGCGCACTGCGGATTGCGGCAGTAGTAACATTGCGTCGAATGACTGATCCCGGCATTGCAAATTTTCTGAATGATAAGGATGAGTTTGTTGTTACAGAAGCAGCTCGCGGAATCAATGATGATTTATCTATTAAAGATGCGATGCCTGCACTTGCGAATCTTTTAAATACAACATCCTTTACGAATGAAGCATTAATTCGCCGGATCATCAATGCAAACCTTCGTGTTGGTTCAACGGAAGCATTGCAACAGTTGATTTCTTATGCAATCAACGTTAGTGCTCCCGCAGCAATGCGCGCTGAGGCGATTGATGCACTTAGCACCTGGGATAATCCATCAGTGGTGGATCGCGTCGATGGTCGCTATCGCGGCGCGATACAACGAGATGCAGGAATACTAAAGCAAAAAGTGGCTGATGCGTTCATCGGGCTGTTACCAAATAAAGAACTCGCAGTACGATTAAGTGCAGTAAAAGCAATTAAAACACTTGATCTGAGGCAAGGTGCATCGGCGTTAATGACCGTATTGAAAGGTGATAAAAATCCAGCAATGCGATCTGAAGCGCTCAGCGCATTGGTTGCAATTCAGGATGCACAAATCACGCAAGCGATCCAGTTGGCATTAGCCGATAAAGAAAAATCAGTTCGGGTAACCGGCCTGAACCTGCTTGCGAAACTTCCGATTTCACAGGATTTAATGGTGAAGCTTTTAACGGATGTAATAAACACACGCACAACAGAAGAGAAGCAAGCGGCACTGATTACTCTAGGCAGGCTTCCTCTTGCACAATCGCAGAAACCATTGGAAGGATTTCTCGATAAAATGTCTGCCGGAAAATTACCGCCTGATATTTATTTGGAACTGGGAGAAGCAGTTGATAGCACGAAGTCTGCGCCGATGATAACACGATATAAGGAAATTGCCGGCAAGTTGTCGACCGATGAAGTCAGTGCAGCATATGCGGGTGCACTACTTGGTGGGGATCGTGAACGCGGCGGCCGATTGTTTTTCCGAAATCAAACGGCGCAGTGTATACGCTGCCACTCATATGGAGATTATGGAGGAAATGCGGGCCCGAACCTCGACGATGTTGCAAAGCGCTTGACACGGGCTCAAATTCTTGAATCGATTATCAATCCAGGTGCGCGTCTCTCACCCGGCTACGGCGTTATTACCTTAACCCTAAAGGATGGAAAAACCGCAGCCGGATTTCTCAAAGAAGAAACTGCCACTGCATATATTTTAAAAGGTGGTGATGGTCCTGACCAGGTTGTGCAAAAAGCGGAGGTATCTAAAAAAGAAAATGCCCCGTCAAGTATGCCGGATATGAAGCCGTTATTATCGAAGAAGGAGATAAGGGATATAGTGAGTTTTTTGGCAGAGAAAAAATAAGAAAATGTGCGAATGGCGAATTACTAATGTGCGAATTCTTCAGTTCGAGTAGTAAAATAGTTTGGGACCATCATACTACCTAATTGTGGTTTCAATCGCAGATGCATAGCGGCACAGCTTTTAGTTTAAATACATCAGGATGAGAGGACCTCAACTGAACTTAGTCGGTCGCCTTACAGGTTGACTGATCGACCTAAAGAATTCGCACATTAGTAATTCGCCATTCGCACATACTCAACTATCACAGTACCAGTTGCTCAATCACGCGGGGTTGTTTGTGCATTATTGCTATATTGAGATGAATATTGTTGCCCCTTCAACTTTCAGTTTATAAAAACAATATGATAAATTTAAACGCAAATCGCCTGTTCGCATTGCTGTTGATTCTGTTGGTAAACAACCCGGCGACTTCGCAGCGACCGAATGTGATTTACATTATGACCGACGATATGGGTTATGCTGATCTCAGTGGTTATGGAAGGAAGGAATATCAAACACCGAATCTTGATAAACTTGCAGCGCAGGGAATAAAATTTACGAATGCCTATTCTGCAGCATCACTTTGTACACCAACGCGCGTAGCGTATATGACTGGCCGTTACTCCGCCCGCACACCGGTAGGTTTAATAGAGCCTTTAACCGGCACGCCAAAGGATACAGCATTCGGTCTCACAGCAGATTATCCTTCTATTGCAACTTTGATCAAAGCGAGCGGGTATGAAACGGCATTGATTGGCAAGTGGCATCTTGGATTTCAGGCACGACACCATCCCGGAAAAAATGGATTCGATTATTTCTTTGGATTCAAAAGCGGCGGTATAGATTATATCTCCCATAAAGGGGGTAGCGGCAATCGTCTGCACGATTTGTATGAAAACGAGTCGCCGGTTCACCCAAAAGGATATCTAACGGACATATTAACTGAAAAGGCAGTTTCGTATGTCAGTAAAAAGCACGCAGCACCTTTTTTTCTCACGCTAAATTATAATGCACCGCATTGGCCGTGGCAGGGACCGACCGATGCCGCATATCATGATACTACTAATTTCCAAAGCGGTGGATCTCCGGCAATATTTGCAGCCATGATGAAGAGCCTCGATGATGGAATTGGTCGTTTGATGGAAGCGCTTGACGGTTCCGTGAATGCAAATAACACAATCGTAATTTTTACAAATGATAATGGTGGGGAACGCTTCTCCGATAATGGCGGATTAGCTGATAAGAAAGGGACACTGTGGGAAGGTGGTATCCGTGTTCCGGCATTTGTTCGCTGGCCGGGAAAGATTGCACCTGGCCGCGTAACAGACCAGGTTGCAGTAACCATGGACTGGACGAAAACGATACTATCAATAGCAGGCGCAAAAGCAGATCCGGCGTTTCCGCTTGATGGAATAGATCTTATGCCACATTGCATAGGACAAAAACCTGCAATGGAAAGAACAATTTTTTGGCGCAGCTATCAACGTGTTCAGCAGAAAGCAGTGCGCATGGGAAAGTGGAAATATTTGCAGGATAAAAATGGAGCGTATCTATTCGATTTAGTATCCGATCCTGCTGAAAAAAAGAATTTGAAAAATGAGTATCAAGATATTTTCACTCAGCTTCAACAGAAATACGCCGAATGGGAGAAAACGATGCTAACCCCGCTTCCCCTTTAGCAAGTGGTAGATATTTTTCAAGATTTAGATATGATGTACCAGCTTGTCCCATCAGATTGAATCATCCAGGTATCAAACTGAACTGTTATTGTCCGCGTGGTTACTGCGTCAATTGTTTCGGACCCATTCGGATCAATGATGACATCATTAGCTGCCCCGGAGATTTTTTTGATAATATACACCCTGCCAGCCGAAGTAGCCGCCGCGGGAAGGGCAATTGTAACCGTGCCGGAATTGTTGACGACAATTGTGTAGTCGCTTGCCGCTGCAGTATATGCGCCCGTCTTGACTGTTATTGGTAACGATACAGATCCACCTACCTGAAGTGTCGAGGTCGGTGTAGTCCCTGCAGCTATGCCTAAACGATAGTTTGTTGCGTCAAAATACAGATTGCCGTTATTTTGAGTAACGTCTGCAGTTGAGTTCGTAAATAATACGCTTCCCGCAGGCAATTGCTTTAATCGAAGTCCTGATACGCCGCCCGTTCCTGAATTAACTTCAAGTTTATTACCCGGATTATTCGTCCCAACTCCAACGTTGCCATTTCCATCGATACGCATTCTCTCATTGGTAGTTTGAGATGTGCCACCAGTCATGAACACGAGGGATTTCGATATTGAGCCGGTACCAACTAAAAAGTTTTGACCCATGTTATATAAGTAGGCATCGTTAGCATTACCCATGATACCGCTGGCATTCAGGCTGCCGTTAATACCCATATCGACATAGTTATTAGTTTCTGATCCATTATCCGCAGTTGCAACTACATCTGATGATGCATTTGCCCCATTTGATTGGTTTTGGATATTGAGTTGAAGATAGTTGTTGATTGTTCCGCGACCCACGATCGCGTTTACTGAACCCGTAGTTCCTGCATCAACCAATAATTTTTCACGGTTCGAACCGGAAAAAGATTCGGAACCAATTCCCACTGCAAGGCTTGTATTGCTCCGATCACCGAGGATAAGCGCATTGTTCTGTGTCACTGCTGCATTGTATCCAATTGCAGTTGAATTTGCGCCTGTTGCCGTTGCAGCTCCACCAATTGCTGTTGAGTTCGCGGCAAATGATGTTGTTGCTCCAGCACCCAGGGCCACACCATTATTTCCGTTCACGATCGTATTGAATCCAATTGCAACTCCGGGACTTGACAAACCATATCCAACAGTTGCATTCGTTCCGATTGCGATTGCACTGGTGCTGTTCGCCGCCGCTGTAACTCCGATTGCGACAGAGTTACTTGCTGTCGCGGTTGTCTTATTACCCGAAACGCTGGTACTTCCGATAGCGAGTGAGTTGTTACCGGTTGCACTTGCGTAGCCACCAATAGCAACACCATCGGTGATACTATAACCCGTCACGGCATTTCTGCCTACTGCAAATGAGTTTGTACTGTTGGAGTTTGCGCCAGTTCCAATGGAAAATGAATTCAATCCGTTTGTAATAGCATTCACTCCAATCGAGAAGGCGCTGTCATGGTTTACAGTCGCATCTGTTCCAATTGCAACTGCATTCAATTTATTAAACCCAATGGTTGCACGGGTTCCGAAGGCATAGGATTGAGGCGAATTCGCGGTGGTCGCTCCAGTTCCCAATGCTATTGAAGTAAGGTCGAATCGGGCACATTGTGCGCTATTCGTTTTTATAATGAAGGCCTGGGCATCTGTTGTACCAATGAAATTCGTTGTTGGATTAGTAGAAGCGTTTCCTGTTAATCCCCATGCGTTGATACCTGACGTCCCAACTCTTCTTACTACACCATTCGAAACGGTCAGAAAACTATCGGCAGCCGATCCGGTTTGTAATCCGCCCAACCATAACGGGTTTGAGCCAGCGATAACCTGAAGTTTGTATGCAGGCACACTTGTTCCGATACCGACATTTCCGTTTCCGTCGATTCTCAGACGCTCGTTCGATGATTGAACAGTTCCACCAGTCATAAAAACCAATGATTTTGATGCACTTCCTGTACCAATCAAAAGGTTCTGACCCACATTATATAAGTAAGCATCATTTGCTGCGCCCATTATACCGCTGCTGTTCACACTTCCGTTAATACCCATATCAACATAGTTGGTTGTTTCAGAACCATTATCCGCTGTTGCAACCACATCCGATGAAGCACTTGATCCGTTTGATAGGTTCTGGATATTTAATTGCAAGTAATTATTGATTGTTCCTTTTGCTACTATGGCGTTAACAGAAGTAGTCGTACCGGCATCGACGAGGAACTTTTCAGGATAGGTCCCGTTGAAGCTTGCTGTTCCAATCGCGAGGCGACCGGTTGAGGTCAACCGCATCTTTTCACTGTTATTTGTAATGAAAGGAAGATCGTAATTGCTTGTTGTACCAATATTTTGCAGAGCAGTAGTATTGTTACCGCCCTGTATCCAGGATGTGCCCGCACTATTCCCTGGAAGACTTTCTGACGTGATAACCCAATTGGTTCCATTACTTATTACCTGGAGAGATTTATTTACTTGCGTGACTGCCCATGTGGCAAGTCCTTCAATTGTCTGTGATGAAACAGTATTGATTGTAAGTAAGGATGCGTTTGTGCTTGTATTTTTTATCCAGTATACCCGGCCTATACATGCGGTCGCATCTGGTAAAGTTATTGTTGAAGCGGATGTGCCGGTGAACACGATGGTATTGTCAGCCGCGGTCGCACTAGTGGCCGTCGAAAATGTTCGATAGCCAGCGGACAGAGAGCCTCTCACATCAAGTGTTGAATTGGGAGTAGTGGTCCCGATACCAACCTGGGCCTGAATCAATGAAGATGACATTAACGCTAGAACGACGAATAATTGGAATTTCATAGGAAAGAACTTGTTGTATAGAAACGCCTGAATGTCAGTTCTCATACCTAACACTGAATATCATTACGACTTATAAATGTTTTCTGACGTTCTTATAAGTGCAATTCATGTTTAGTAGAAGTTGGTGTACTATTCATTCCCCCCACTTTCCACTTATTAGGAAGTCCGTTCGCTGCTGCGCAATCGCCGGTCACTAATCCGAAATAGTGCAACGATCAATTAACTGTCAAATTTGATAACGAAACTAAAACAGCACTTTTAAATGAGAACGTTTATACTTTTTTTCCTCGCACTGACTAACCTTCAAATTATTGCCCAAGACAATATTGGAATCAATACCACAACTCCGCATACGAAGGCAATGTTGGAGATAAAAGCTACAGATAAGGGAATATTAATACCGCGTATTACACAAGCTGCGCGTATAAACATGTTTCCTATCGCGGATGTTTTGGGAAAGGGGATGTTGGTTTATCAGTCTGATGCAACTGCCGGCTTTTATTTTTACGACGGTAGTGCCTGGGTATCGTTATCATCCGGCAATGGCCAATCACCATGGACACAAATTGGTGATAACATCTTTAATAATAACACCGGGTTTGTTGCGATCAATAAAAATACAGCAACGGAAAAGTTAGATATTAACGGGAATATAAATCTGACTGCTGATAGTAGTTACAAAATCGGCGGATTTAGTATCGTCAAAACAAAACTAATTGCAAATAACCTTTACCTGGGCAAAGATGCCGCACAGAATAGTACGGCGGGAGTTGCAAATGTATTTGTTGGTAGTGCTACCGGCATTAATAATACAGGTAGCAACAACATGTTTCTTGGTGTTTCTGCCGGGAATAAAAATACAACTGGCTATTCAAATGTATTCGCTGGATTAAATGCAGGTCTTGAAAATCTCAACGGGTATCAGAATACGGTGCTTGGAGTAAATGCAGGCGTAATGGGCATCAGTGCATTCAACAACGTTTTTCTTGGCGCGGCGGCCGGGTATGCAAATACCGGGGCGCAAAATACTTTCACTGGTAGCTATAGCGGCTTCAATAATACATCGGGGGTTAATAATGTAGTGATGGGCGCGAATGCGGGGTATAATAATAAAACTGGTGACGAAAATGTGCTTATTGGTGCTGGATCGGGATACAACGACTCTGCCGGTGGTAAAAACGTTTTTATCGGTTTCCAGGCTGGTAGTGCAAACAATTCGTCCGAAGCCGTAATGATTGGACATCACGCGGGATTCAAAAGTACCATTGGTAATCACAGCACGTTTGTGGGGACGCGCGCAGGCTATACGAATACTGGAAATGACAACACGTTTCTTGGGTATTATGCAGGATCAAACAATACTGCTGGATACAATAACACGGCGCTCGGTTCTTATGCGGGTGGCCTCAATGATTCAGGATATTATAACGTGATGGTTGGTACATCTGCAGGGTATAATAGCAAAGGTGGTAGTGGGAATATCATGATGGGTTATCAATCAGGCTTCAATAACAAAGGAAGTAACAATACATTTCTTGGAACCTATGCGGGCTACACGAATGCAGCTGGTGAGTTCAATACGTTTGTAGGAATGAGTGCGGGCAGTAAAAACAGTACTGGTAACAATAATGTATTTGTGGGCATGCAGGCCGGAAATGATAATACGACAGGAAGTGAAAATGTCTTCGCGGGTTTGAATGCAGGACTGCGAAATACAGTTGGCCAGGGAAATACGTTGCTGGGCTTTACGAGCGGACAGGAAATTTTAAATGGAGCCGACAATACAATTATCGGGAGAAAAGCTGGCAGGTCGCTTACTTTTTCAAGCGATAATACTTTTGTAGGAAGCAATGCCGGAATGTTGTCAGCCAATGGCGGAGGCAATGTAGCAATTGGGAAAAGCGCGGGATATAATAACCAGGCATCATTAAATGTTTTCATTGGAGGGAATGCTGCGTATAGCAATAACAATGGATCGGAGAACACTGTAATAGGATACAATGCCGCGTACAATGTTACGAACGGAAGTAAGAATACGATTTTGGGTATGCAGGCTGGGGTGAATAACATCCTGGGAAGTAATAACACCAGCCTCGGGCACCGCGCAGGTTTCGACGTTGCTTCAGGTAATAACAATACATTCGTTGGTCATGAAACAGGAATGGGGTTGATAAATTCTTTCAACAATACATTTATCGGGACGTATGCTACGGCAACTGAAGAAGTTCGCTATTCCACAGCGATTGGCTACAAGGCAAAGGTTAGTTCCTTTCGAACAGTCGTCATCGGTGGAGATTCTACCCATACGGTAGGTATCAACACAAACGAGCCCGCAGAATACACTTTAGACATCAATGCGAAACTGCGGTTGCGAAGTGAAACCTATGAACAGGGTGTCAATCACGCCGAATCTTTTAGCTCCAGTCCGAACATTGTGTTGTTTCCTGAAATTAGCCGCTCTTCATTTTATAAAATAAAGTATTCGGGTGGCGGACAACGAAACCTGGTAATGTGGAAAGACTTCTATTACAGCGAAGGTGAAATTGCAATTGTCCAGAATTTATATGGAATACTACTTATAAAGTCGCACAGTGTAAACGATGCCATGCCGTCGAACATCATCACCCGGTCGAAACAAACCGAGACACTGCTTGAAGGTGAAATCATGCAATTCATCTTCGACGGAACGTTCTGGAGGCAACTATAAATTCCCATTATCAACATTTTCAACGCAAATAATGTTCTTAGTGTTGCGGTGTGTATTCTGATTCCACCCAATCTATTTATAGTAAATTGTGCGTTGTTATGAAATATATTATTATTAGCGTTGTTGTATTATTAGTTATTGTGTTGTTTCGGTATAGCAGGAGAAAATAATCCGATCGGGATTTAATCCGTTCTCAAACTCATCACCGGATTTGAACGCGCTGCTTTGATCGCCTGGTAGGAAACGGTTAGTAATGCAATGAGAATTGCCGCCAATCCCGCCATTACAAACACCCACCACTTTACCTCAATGTGATAAGCATATTCCTGCAACCATTCATTCGTTGCCCACCAGGCAAGCGGAAATGCAATTCCGTTGGCAATTAGAACCAATTTCAAAAAGTCTTTAGATAGAAGTGATGCCAGGTTAGTAACGCTCGCACCTAATACTTTTCGAACGCCAATTTCTTTTACGCGTTGATCAGCAGAGTAAGTTGCAAGGCCGAACAAACCAAGACAAGCAATGATTATTGTTGCCAACGATACCCAGATCAGCAACGACTGCCGCCGTTGGTCTTCCACATAAAACAAAGCGAGCTGTTGATCCAGGAAATGATATTCGAACGGATCATTGGCATCATTACTCAGCATTACCTTTTTAAGTTTGTTGAGCGTCTGGGGTATATCCGTGGGGACAATTTTGGCTGTATAATAATCTATCACCTGAATCGGGTTGTTGTTATATGCCAGTATCAGCGGTTCAATCTTATTACGTAGTGATTGAAAATGAAAATCTTTGACAATGCCTATCACACGTGGTTGAAACGAGGTGTTGTCACTGTTCAATGGTTGAAAGACTGCTCCTCCCGCAGCGGCAGGAATATCAACAACCTGGCCACCGGCATCTGTAATACCTAGCATGTTAGCGGCCGTTTCATTAATAAGAATGCTGGATGAATCGTTTTCGTTAATGAAGTTTCTTCCTTTGAGCAATGTTACGGCAAATGTTTTTGCGAAGTCTTTATCTGCCCCAATCATGTATGCCACTTTTAGATCCTCATTATGGCCAGGTCTTTTGATTTTGATCATTCGATACGTTTTCCATTCGCCCGGCACTCGTGATGTAACAGAAACAGTTTTGACTGTCGGTATTTTAGATATTTCTGCTTTCACAGCTTCAAAATTGCTACGCGCTTTCCCGGTGTTGACATCAATCACCACAAGCAGATCTTTATCGAACCCCAAATTTGTATTATTCAGATAGTGGACCTGCAAAAACAACACAATAGTTCCAATGATCATTACTGTCGAGATTGTAAACTGAAAAACAACGAGTGTCTTTCGCAACGAGAAATCATATTTGCCACGCGTCTTTATTCCTTTTAATAAAAAGGCAGGCTTGAATCGTGATAATAACAATGCAGGATAGCTGCCAGACAAAAACGCGGTGAGCAATGCAAAGCCAATAGCAAGCAACCAAATTCTATAATCGGTCGAAATACCAAGTGATAATTCTTTGTTGGTAAAATCATTGAATGCAGGCAGCAACACATTGACGATAACCAAAGAGAAAATGAATGAGATGAAAGTAACCAGGAGTGATTCAAACAGGAACTGGCGAATTAGATTTCCCTGGAGCGCACCGATCGATTTGCGGACAGCTATTTCCTTTAATCTGCTGGATGCTCTCGCAGTTGAAAGATTCATATAGTTAATGCCAGCAATCAGGAGGACGAAAAATGCGATAACCGCAAACACTTTGATGTAGAACAAAGATCCTTGTGGAATTGGTTCGACATTGCTGTTTCGCGCGCCATCAACAATACCTACCGACTTGAGATGAATATCTTTCAAAGGCTGTAACCTGAAAGAGAAATTCGTTCCTGCAGGAACGGTGAAATTATCACTCACCAGTGTTTTCATTTGCTTTGACACTAGTTCGGGATTGGCACCCGGCTTCAAAAGTGTATATACAGACAAGCTATTCGACAGCCAATCCGTTGCTTGCATCTCTTTGTACCGATCAGTGGTTTTAAACGTCGCTTCGGAAAGCAAACAATTGAAGTCGAATGTAGAATTGCGTGGATGATTTTTTAAAATGCCGGTAATTTTTAGCGGCACGTCGTCAATGAAGCTAAACTTAAGTGTTTTGCCAAGAACATCTGTCTTATTGAAGAGTCGCATTGCCAGCGATTCATTAATTACGATAGAGTTAGGTTCTCGCAATGCCGTGGTATTGTTGCCCAATAATAAAGGAAAATCAAAAACGGATAAAAATTGATCGTCCGCAATCGTTACTGTCTCCTGGAAATTAACGGGATTGTCCGGATTGATAAGATTAGCCCTGCCAATCCTTTCAAGGCGGGTCGTATTTTCAACACCGGGAATCTGTGTTTTCGATTGTTCTGCCAAATTATAGCTCCCTGCTGCAATAGTTGTTGCCTCTCCATTCGCGGTTTTATGTTCGACCAGTCGATAGATTCGATCACCCTTGCGGTGTTGATTATCGTATGTGAGCTCGTCAAAAAGATAAAGCCCGATTAATAAAAAGCAGCTTAGTCCAAATGTGAGACCGGCAATATTGATAGCCGTATAAAATTTATTTCGTGTTAGTGTTCGCCAAGCGGTCTTGAAATAGTTTCTGAGCATAGGAAATTTAATTGATAATACGATTGGTGACGAGGAATGCAGGTTCGGTTCAGCGTAAGTCCAGCTAAACAAATGCCATGTTCTTATGGCTTCATAATCAGTAGATAGTAGTTGACGGATCAACGAAAGTGTTCGTTTTTGAGACAGTGATTGTCCGGTTCGTGAGTGCAAAACCGGGGTGATAATATGAGACCTCGTCCGACTCTCCCCATCCGGATTCTATTAAAAAAAATCCGCCGGCAAAACGCCGACGGATAAACATAGGGATTTGGTTACACGGTTTGATTTCATGGCTGGACTATCCCCGGAATAAAAACTAAGTGGCCCTTAAAAGCTTGCCAGCATCAAGTCAATCTTATCAGGTAGTTCACCGACACCCAACGCTGCCCAAATAATAAATATAGCAAGCACTACTTTTACAAACCCTGGTATTGAAAGCCTCGTCAGTTTTTTCAAAAGAGTCGTTAACGGTGGGAAAAATGCGAATGAAAGTGCGATTATAAAAAGACCGAACAAAGTATCGTTACCCCAAAATGTATTGATCACACCTATTGCAAAAAAGACTATGCCGAAGACACAGCTAATAAAATTTGGAAGTACCCGGTTACTATTCAATGTGAATTGCGTTGTGTTACTCATGATTATAATTTTAATTTTTATGGTTTTAAAATGTGCGTTATGACTATCTAGCGAGTCGCGTGAAGTTGATTTTGCGTAATAAGGGATTGCTGTAATTCATCCCGATTACCTTGCCCGACTTATCGCGGCGAAACCTCACCATCATCCGACCTGCCTGGAATGTGTCCGTATCGATCGGCAAACATTTCAAATTCTTTTCAGGGGCGTGTTCCAAATGCAGTTGCAATCCATCCTCCTTCGGTTCGATCTTAAAAATGGCGCCGATCTCATCACTCTCATATCGACCGGCAAACTCTTTTAATTGATCCATATTCGGGGTAAAAGACTTTGCACGACGATACATGGTAACCCTGCCTTCCATGGATTTATATTGGAAGTTGTCATTCGAAGAAAACTGCAATTCGAACTCGTCACCCGACATAAACGGTAGCGCTGCGTTCGGCGTTTTGAAAAGGTCTTTCCCAACTGTAATCATTGCTGGTCCATCAGCAATCTTCAATTTGCCATTGTTTACTGAAAGACGCATCCATTCTCCCGTTCCGTCATTAAAGAATGAGCCCGCCTTACTATTTAAATCAGTTGTAGCTGCCCCGCTGCTGTCGGGCACAACGATTGCGTTTGGTGGAGCTTGCGCAACTGGGATCAACAACGCGTAAATCCGACGTGCAAAAGCTCCCCGGTCACCCATTTCACCTGAATTACACATGATCGCTATCGAGATACGGTGTTCCGGAATTCGGGTTATTATCGATCCGTATCCGGCTGAACCACCGGTGTGGCCAATGGATTTTCCGAAAGGGCTGGAGTTGAGGAATAACCCGCGCGCGTAACCGATCTTTCTG
>JACMLR010000394.1 GCA_014379515.1 Chitinophagaceae bacterium | reverse complement strand
TTGCGTTCTTCCGGCTGCCGAATTTCTTCGCTGAGCAATGCTGCGGGCATTTGTTTTGGCAACGCCTGACTGTTTTGTTGTATCCATTTTGTGATTGCTTTATCAAATCGATCTTTGCCAAAAGGTTTTAAAAGGTAATCAATGGCATGTGCTTCAAAAGCCTTCATGGCATATTCATCAAATGCCGTTGTGAAGATTACGGACGGAGGCTGTTCGATTAACTCCAGCATTTCGAAACCATTGATCTTTGGCATCTGAATATCAAGAAAGATAAGGTCGGGTTTATGTTGCGCGATTGCTTTCACGCCCTCAAATCCGTCGCCGCACGATTGTACAATTTGAAATTGGGGATAAGCTTGCAAATATTCGGTCACAATACTTCGCGCGAGGGGCTCATCGTCTATGAGGATAACTTTGATCATGCAGGTTGGGGAATTTTGAGTTCAGTGATAAAAGTAGTTTCCTGAGCATTTGTTGACAGTAAATCATTACGACCGTAAAGCAGGTATAATCTTCGCTGCACAGAGTTCAGGCCGAAGCCTGTGCCGGGTTGACGTTGCGAAGTTTCTGGATCAAAAGGATTCTCTATCCGAATGGAAAGGTGACTATCAACCACTTTCGCCTCCAGCCGGATCGTGATTTCTCCAATGGTATCGTACAAGCCAAACTTAATAGCGTTCTCGACAAGCGGTTGTAACAATAAACAAGGAAGCAACAATTTATGGGTGTGTTCCTCCTGAATTATTTCGGTTTTTAGACGGTGACCGAAACGCACTTTTTCAATTTCAAGGTATAGCTGCAGGTGTTTTAATTCTTCTTCTAAGTTAACGTACTGCTGGTCGTCTTTTTTAATCGTACCACGTAAAAAATCGGATAGTTCCTGAATCATCTTTCGCGCTTCTTCCGGTTTTGATCCAACAAGCGCACTGATCGAATTTAAACTGTTAAACAAAAAGTGAGGCTGAAGCTGCTGTCTTAACCTGGACAACTCGGCTTCGCGGGCAAGATTTTCAGTCTTTGTTTTTCTACTTTCTATCTCCTGTTGTTCGCGCATATAATACCATATCCAACTTATAATGGTAATAATGCTGATCATCAACCAGGAAAAAAGACCCCGAACGATCATGGATTTTTCTAAAAATTCAACATATCCAATATCATCGTTCAACTGCATGGCAATCCAACGTATAAGAAAAACACAGATTAGCGACAGTCCAATGCTCCAAGTAAGTCGTAATATCTGCCTTGGATGATAAAATCGTACACTGGAAATCATCACATAGCCACCCAATCCAAGAACGACATTGGTTGTAATGGCATCGTTCAACGCCGCATACCAACTTAAAATTCCAGTATTAAACAACACAAGTGTTTGTAGTAGGATCCAGGTTACCCACCACCCGAGGTAGGTCATCACCAGGTAGCTGGTAGAAAAATTCTTTACGGATAAAGTTTGCATCGATTAGTAAAAGAGCCTTGAATTCTTTCTAAGAGCAATGGCTTTCTGGTGTACAAAGTTAATATAGGATGTTGCTTCGTCCGTTTCATGAATACGCGAATATAATTCAGTGCCGTCCTCCAACTTATTGATCGCGATAATTTCTGACACGTTAATAAACTCCCATTTTACCTCTTTCATTTTATCGTTGTAGAAGGAGTCTTCTTCACGAAGCCCAATGGTGCGTGCTTTTAGGAAAGCCTCTTCCTTGCTTTCTGCAGCAACCAACCGAAGCTGTTCGTCAAATTGCCTGGAGTTATTCTCCGCCGCAATATTGAATACTATTTTAGTCAGGTACCAGTTCATAAGGAATACTTGAATGATGATTAAAACGACATACATACTCAATAACTTCTTAAATCGATACCGCCAAACAAACAGGTACCTTTTAACACCAGTACTTTCGTTCCATCGACTACACTGCCTTGCGTTTGACGTTTGTCTTCGAGGCTTCCAAAGATGCACACCAACTCATCGGTTTGAACTCTCCAATGAGGAGGCACGATAATTTTTGTGCCCCCAAAAATCTGGACAACCTCCACTACAGCAGTGCCATTAATATCGGCCTGCGTAAGGTTAATCTCCACACCTCCAAAGGCGCAGACACTTTCTCCACCTTTAAAATCCTTTGAGATCACTTGCTTTTTGTCACCGCCAAAGATGGTGACTGAATCAAAACCACTATCTGCGAAGTGCTCACCTGTACGGCCAGGATTCTTATCCCACCTTTTCCAATAGTCTCCTCCGCGATGTCTGCCCCTGGGACGGACGATCATGAAAAGGCCAATGGCAATGATGATGATCGGCCAGATAAATTGTTTTATCTCTATATTCGGAAGAAGGTCTTCCAGCAGGAAAACACTACCGATAAGAACTGGGATCATCCATCCCGGATTTCGAAACGAATGCCTCGCGCCCACATAAAATCCGATCGCGATTAGGAACATGGGCCACGTGAAAAACCAATATGGAAATTCCACGCCGACTTGTCTCGCTAAAAGAATAACACCTACTATGACGATAATTAATCCGCCCAATACCCGCCCACTTCCGAGGGGATTTGGACTAGAAGCTGTTTCGAGATTCTTATTGCTGTTTTCTAGTGTTTCCATTCTTGTTTTGTTTGATGATTTAAATAACGGGAGAATAGTGACCCGCGGATATAGGGAATAGGCCGGCAATGGCGGCCAGTAGGTGAATGAGGGGAATTGGTCGGTGAAGCAGTCACCTGCTATTATGTTGTTATGAAGCATCACCGGAAGACCTGATCGCTTTCTCATACGGACGCTGAGGCGCTTGTTCCGGTCACTAGTGCGCCGTAGCAAATAATAGTCGTTTATTCTCGGTGGATGTATTGTGCACCTGATAGGCCATTCGCATGTTTTCACATGGCTCTACTGTACGTTTATTTTTGCGATGGCATACTAGGTTGAAAGCGCGAGAAGAAACGTAACTGTTACCT
>JACMLR010000393.1 GCA_014379515.1 Chitinophagaceae bacterium | reverse complement strand
GATTCATTGCTTCTCCATTAAACGTTGCCGACAGAAGTTGATTCTCCCCTTCCTTTCCAGGGAAATGATAATTAAGATCAGGTGTCGCTTTCAACATTTTCAATTCTAAGTAATCGCCGCTTTCAAATGTATATGACAAGTCGTATACATTACCTCCAGCACATCTTACGGCAGCTGCCTTAGCGACGTAAACTGTTTTTGTCGAGGATACGAATTGATCAACAGAGCCCATTGCGAAACTGGACGTGTTTTCGCTTGAGTAATCGATTCCCCATAGCGGAGAAATTTCATTTTCAGCATCGCATGCTAAAAGAGTTGCTGAAAGACATACAAGAATCAAGAGTTTTGTTTTCATAGTCGTTCGCGTTGATGTTGAGGTAAAGGGATACAATTCACAGCGAAGAGTGAAGGGTATATCGCCACATCCACATTAGGATCGATGACCGATGTATGAACGAAAAACGGTTAAAGTAACCTTTTAACTGCAAAAAATTCAACCTGGCAGCCAAAGTGATAACTCAGCGATGACCGGAAATACTATGGCGAAATAATAAAAAAAGGTTGGTTACCTCTGATCCAAAGAAAATTTGGCTGACGAGGTCTACAAATCGGAACGATGGAGTTTCAGATAACTGAAATAATTGAAGAGAAGCATCCATGCTAACACGATAAGAATTGACGTCAAACTCACATAGTCCTGGATTTCCTGTAATGCGTAGCGTGCAAACGGCATAGCAATAAGATTGCTGATTGACTGCATCGGAAAAAATTGCGTGATGTCTTCGGAAAAATGGTTAGCGACATACGCATCCAATGGGGCTTCGATTATACGGGAGAGCAATAATAATATTATTGTCAGTCCGGAACGTTGAACAAATATACCGAGCATCAATGCAAATGACAGAAAGGTAAATACCTCAAGGAAGTATGCGGGAAAAAATTCCAGATCCGTAAAGATGTATCGCCAATTACTTTCAGGCGAGTAGATAAAACCAGTCACTAACCCGATAATAAAAACCATCACCACACTCATGAGGCTAAGCAACAGGTTGGTAAGGATTTTTGACTGAAGAAATTCACTACGGCTTAATCCATCAATAATATTTTGACGCAACGTGCGATATGTAAACTCGTTTGTAATGGAAATAACGACCATTATCGCCAATACAATTTTAAAGAAACCACTTATATATACCAGATTCTGCCACACATCCGGAAAATGGTATAACGGAATTCGGCTGATATTTATCGTTGTCCCAAATTCCGCTCCTTTACCCGCAAGCCATTTTAAGAATTCCATCCCGCTTGCAGTGAAAAACGCGAGCGTGAAAAAGTACAAGCCGCACACAACCCAAAACGTACGGTAGCTCGTTAATTTCTTAAGATCAATTTTAAGCAGGTGTAGCATATCTTAGTTGGCTTCAGAAAGAATTTCCAAAAACATTTTCTCCAGACTCTTCTTCTTGGTTACAAGATGGTTTGCAACCACACCCTGCTCGAACAAAAACTTGTTGAGGTCCTTACCATGAAAATCTTCCCGTAGTGTGACCTGAAAAAATCCATTCTCGCGATTGATCGAGGATGTTCCCGAAAAATTCATTAACAATTCATTGAAATTTGGAACGTCGGCATTTACTTCTACGGTCTCAGCACCTTTTCCCACGTCATCAACGGGACCGGTATGTACCATGTTTCCTTTTTTTAGTACAGCGAAATGAGTACACACTTTCTGAACTTCATCTAAAAGGTGGCTGGCCAAAATAATGGTTTTTCCATTTGCTGCGATCTTTTTAATCAGCTCACGGATCTCTGCGATTCCCATAGGATCCAATCCGTTCGTCGGTTCGTCAAGGATTAATACTGTCGGTTCGTTCAGTAATGCAGATGCAATAGCAAGACGTTGTTTCATTCCAAGAGAATACGTCTTGTACTTGTCATGTCTTCTACCTGATAGCTCAACTAATTCCAACACGTTAGGAATATTATCAGGGGGACATTGTTTAATCATTGCATTCAACTCCAGATTTTTCTGTCCACTGAGGTAAGGGTAAAAAATCGGATGCTCAAGTACGGCACCGATTTTTTTTCGGACCTGATTGTTGGGTTGTTCTCCAAACCATGAGAACTCACCCGCAGTGGGATTAACCACACCCATCAGCATTCCAAGGGTGGTAGTCTTGCCGCTGCCATTTGGTCCTAACATACCAAACACCTGTCCGCGGCTAACATTAAGATTGATATTATTGACAGCACAAAGCCTTCCAAAATTTTTTGTGAGGCCTTTAATCGAGAGCACTGTTTCCAAAAGTTGATTTTTTAGTTGAAGGATGAGTCGGTGGTAAACACCTTTGATTACAGAAATTTAATCCTTTTTTGTGAAGGCCCTTATTTTCTGTCCGATTTCAGAACTCCCATCGATGGTGGTGAATAGTTTGGTAACTTTATTAAGCGCAATGCTTCCTACAATATCCAGCACATAAAGATTCGTGGAGTCATTTACCGTAACAATCATCCCCTCGGTTTTACCATTCTTCTCTTTCAGAAATACGTCAAAATTTCTTCCCGCCATCCGACTGGTCATGATC
>JACMLR010000392.1 GCA_014379515.1 Chitinophagaceae bacterium | reverse complement strand
GTGTTTGGATCTAAAATGAAGAATTAACTTTTGGTGGTCATTTCTCGCGGCGGCGCCGCGGCGCAGCAAATACAAAAATTAATTACGTCTTTTTCAGGATCGATTTGTATTATCCGCGACGCTGCGCCGCCGCGAGACACCCATAAAAAAACTCCGGCCTTTCACCGGAGTTGACACAAACAAGTAACCAGAAAAATAACCTTAAAAATCTTAATCCACTATTTTATTGAAGTATGATTTTTTGTGATTGTTTCGATCCCGCTCCACTCAATACAACCAAATAATTTCCTTTAGAGTACTTAGCAAGTCCAGTCAAACCAATGGTATTGTTTCCTTCGTTGCTCATCACCGATTGTTGCATCATCAATTTCCCGGTTAAATCATATAACGCAAGTGAAACAATCCCTTTTTCACTGGATTTAAAACTTACGTTCGCCTGATCATGAGTTACAGAAGGGAAAACAGAAAGCTTTGTCGCCTGGTCGGGAACTGTATTCCTGATAAAAAGAACATTGCTCAAACTTGCTTTTCCGCCGTTATCGGTCATTCGAAGACGATAGTACGCAGCACCAGCTTTATTTGAATTATCTATAAATTCTGCTGAGTTACGACCGCTCATCGACACCTTGCCTGCCATCATAAACGTTTTGCCGTCGACACTTTTCTCCACAATCGCTGTTTCATAATTATGATTCGCCCGAACCTTCCAGTTAAGGTTTACGTCGTTCAATGTATTTCGTGATCCGTTGAATGAGACAAGATTATTAATAGGAAGGAATGAGTTCTGATAAAAAAAACGCTGAAAATAGATGCTACGCTGACGCGTCGTCCCAGTCGCCTGAGCGTTATCGAGTCCTATTCTCGCAGTGAACGTTGTGATACTAACGTAGTTTACTGTAAACATCGCTTCTTTAGCCGTTGTATCAATAAGTGTCTTCTCAAGGCTACGGGTATTTTTGCCAAGAACAGATCCAGCACCAAACAAAATGTTCAGGTCTGTGGCCGACATATCAAAATCCACCCAATGTACGCCTGGAGTAAAATATTGATCGAATTCGTGCAGGCCGTCCGAGTCGGAACCACTGCCATCAACATCAATCGATGTTGCGGGGACTTCCAGCATCAGCATTGGAATATTCGTACCTGCGAGAACAAAATCAAATTGAAACTCGGCGAAGCCTGTCGTTTGGCCCGCAGCCGAAAGCCGTGGCTGGAAGGCGTCGTCAAATCCACCGTTTGCGTTGTCGTCAAACGTTGCGATCGTTACACCTGCACTGAGTGACTTGATCGTTACAATTGCATCAATCCCAAATTTCACGTTAGGAAATCGATATGATGCTCCTTCTTCTCCGTCTATGCCAGAGACAAGTGAGGAATTTTTGAAAATATAATCAGGTTGGGAAAAAGCGACTTGCGAGATCAAGATCAGCACAACGATAAAAAGCTTTTTTACAAGGGAACCATTCGTTTTCATGACAAAGTTTCAAGGGTAAAGAAAAATGCGAATGGTTTTTCTCGGATACGGTGGGCGTTTTCGGTGCTGCTCGTCGGACTGATCAACTTGTCCTAAGGGTAAACGCTGATGTAAAGATTAAACGCCTATTCGGAAAATACAAGTAAACACGTAGTTTTACGGTCAAAATAATTGACCGTAATTTTTCAAATTCCTAAGATTCAGCGCATTAGGGGAAAAAGTTTTTTCGCGAGTTGGGGAACGAAATGGATCTGTGAAATCCCAACATGGGGGTTAACAAGTGACATATTTGCCATTTGAATGTTAGGTCGGTCGATCGGTAACCTAAGTTCGCTATTAGGAGTGATTGCGCCCCTACCGGGGCTGTTGATGTTGTGGCTTAATGAAGATGGGCTGCGCCCATCCCTATGCGAGGCCGCCCCTGCCGAGGCTTTAATTTATTTGCGGCTTTTTTAAAGGTGGTGATTCACTGCATTTTCACGGGGCCACGCCATTGCCATGTAATGACGCCCTTTCGGAGCTGTGATGTATCGGATTCGCTACTTAAACATCCCAATTTATATCTGTATTCCGCTACATCCTAGATCCTAGAACCTACACTCTACATTCTATATTCTATATTCCATACTCACCCTCACCTCCTAGTCACTTTCGTTTTCCTCAACTCCAGCACATTCAATCCGTTCGGAAGAAAATTGCTGACTCTCGGATTTACCATATGAATGGCTTCATCATACCAAAGTGAAACTACCGGGGCATCTTCAATAATCAATCGATCCATTTCCTGGTATAATTCATAACGCGCAGAATCGTTTTCAACAAGCAACGCCTTTTCATACAACCGATCAAAGTTGGGATTATGATATCTCGTGTAATTCGGTGGCGCTGGATTCTTACCATAAAACACACTCAAATAATTTTCAGCATCAGGGTAGTCTGCAATCCAACTTCCGCGAAAAAAAAGCGCTTGCGACTTGGCCGTTTGCTCCAGCAAAAGGCTTTTTGGTATCACCTCTACCTGGACATTCAGACCGACATCCTCCAACTGCTTTGCAATAAAACTTCCCAAATCAGCATACACCGCTACAGTCAAGAGTTTTATCGCAGGGAGGGGCACCCCAAGATCCTTTATTAGTTGTCTTGCCTTTGCCGGGTCATACCGATATCCCCTGACTTTTTCTTCATTGTAAGAAGGAAGCCCAGCCGGAACAAATCCACTCTCTGCTGCAGTACCAATCGAATTGCGCAGGTATAACATTAGCTTCCGGCGATCGAAGCCGTAATTGATTGCCTGTCGGATTGCTTTATAGCGAAGTGGCGATTGTTGCAACAGCGTATTGGAGGAATCAATAAGAATTCCAAGGTATTCCGTGTTGAGATAAGAATGCTTCTGTAGTATGATCTTTCCTTCCCAGTCTTTTCGCAACACTCCCTTCTTGGTAAGCACTTCATCTTTGAAGGAAGCATCTATATCATTAATGAAATCCAGCTCGCCCTGTCTGAACAACATGAATTCCGTAGCCTTATTATCGAAGAAAGTTATTTTAAGGGCGTCGAGGTAAGGCAGCCGGTTACCGGCACTATCTTTTTCAAAATAACGCG
>JACMLR010000391.1 GCA_014379515.1 Chitinophagaceae bacterium | reverse complement strand
TATCATATCCATGAAAACCTGTGAATGTTTTTTGATCAAACTGATACTCCCCAAAAACAGTTTTTCGTGTACATAACCAGACGCCGTCGAGCACAACAACGCGATTCGCAGCTGAAATTGAAGAACCACGCGAAACAAGTTGCCGTTCCTTTTCAGCCGGGTTTTTCTTTGAGTGTTGAGTGATGTTTATTTCATTGGAGAAAACTGGTATCGACCAGGAAGATGGAACAATGCTTTTTGCGTCCCCTCCGGCAATACCAATTAGTCCAATGGAAGGGTTGTTGAGATGCCGGCATACAATTTCACCCCAATTATCTGTCTCGAAAAAGACATCTTCATGCATGAAGCAAAGAAAAGAATGAGTTGCTTTTTTCGCTCCTGTATTGTACGCCTCACAAATACCATACTGACCATTTGAATTATCGATGGCAATCACCTCGAAAGGTAGCCCGATTGTATTTGTGATGTTGTCAGTAACAAACGACAATTTTCGGGGATCAGCTGAGCAAATAATGATTGAAATCATTCCGTGGCGTCGTTTGGATAAGAAGTGCAATTAAATTGTATCAACAAACTGCCGTTGAACCCGGTTGAAAGTGATTAGGCTGGTTAGTAGTATGATTGTGATAACGGCAAAGTCGTATAACAACAATGACCAGCTCAAATATCCTTTACCTAAAAACCCAAATCGAAATGCTTCAATGATTCCCGACACCGGGTTTAGTTTCAATAGCTGCAATAAAAACGGATCAGTGATGGAAGACAAGGGAAAGATTACTGGCGAAGCAAACATCATCAATTGTACGGCAAAAACGACCAGGTGTGAAAGATCTTTATATTTTGTAGTTAGAGATGATACTATAATTCCTGAACCGAGACCGAACAAGCCAATGAAGAAAATCAATAGTGGGAAGAGCAAAGCATAGGGATTCGGTTGGATATCATCTCCATTAAAAAAATAAAAAAGATAGACGGAAAAGAAGAGTAATAGCTGGATGCCGAGTTTTACGAGATTGGTTAATGCAATCGATATAGGCAAAATGAGCCTGGGAAAATAAACCTTTGTAAGAATAGGCGCATTGTCTTTTAAAAAGTTAGACGTCTTAAGAATACATTCGGAAAAATACATCCAGATGATAAGGCCACTAATGTAAAACAGCACCGGAGGAAGTTGATCCGTAGAAAGTTTTCCAGCTTTCGAAAACACCAGGATGTAGACAACGGTCGTCAAAGCAGGTTGTAAAAAAAACCAGAGTGGCCCCAGGATTGTCTGTTTATAAATTGCTGTGATATCTCGTTTAGTGAAGATCAACAGCAGGTCACGATAGTTCCATAACTCTTTGAGATTTACAGCAAGGAGTTTATCGTCTGCCGTAATTACTTCTTTCCAATCGCCTGCTGGCACTTGTGCAAGTGTTTCTGAATTTGGTTGCATGGGAACGCTCTTCTAAAAGGAAACGAAAGGTCGCCATTTTTTTACTGCGCATGTTCATTTTAATCGTTCAATGCCATTAACTAATTATTAATTATGCTGCCAGTAAATTTTGGTCAGGAAAATAGTAGTTGTTTTACCATTGCTAAGCTGGCAGTGAAAAAAATTATAACCATATTAGTCACATACAATGGTAGCACCTGGATCGACAAATGCATTCAAAGTGTGCTGACGAGCTCCTGCGCGAGTGACATAATTGTAATCGACAACGCTTCTTCGGACGACACAGTAGCTATCATTCGCCAACGATATCCACAAGTCGAATTACATTGCAGCGAGAAGAATCTTGGTTTCGGGAAAGCAAATAATATAGGTATCAAAAGGGCAATTGCGCTAAAAGCGGATTTTGTTTTATTGTTGAATCAGGATGCATGGATCGAGAGCGGCACGTTACAAACGCTGGTTGATGCGATCAATAAAAATAGTATGCTTGGCATCGTGAGTCCACTTCATTTAAATGGGGCAGGGACAGGGTTGGATCGCCTCTTTTATCAATATCTTCTTCGCTCGGATGCCGACCAGTTTCTTACCGATAAATTTCTTGGTAAGGATCGGCCGGATGCGTTGATCAATACCCGATTTGTAAATGCGGCTTGCTGGCTCGTCGATTTGGCATGTGTCAGAGCTGTCGGCGGTTTCGATCCATTCTTTTTCCACTATGGGGAAGATCGGAATTATGCGCATCGCGTCATCTACAAAGGGTT
>JACMLR010000035.1 GCA_014379515.1 Chitinophagaceae bacterium | reverse complement strand
TATGCTTGTAACCCGGGCGGTCTTCATACGTATCGAGACCAGCTACTGCCCGGTACATCCAATCACCAATTGCACCATATGCATAGTGGTTGAATGAGTTCATCGAAGCTGGTTCAAACGTGCTATCCGGATGAATACCATTCCATCTTTCCCAGATCGTTGTTGCACCCAACTTCACAGGGTATAACCAGGAAGGATATGATTCCTGCTGCAACAACGTATACGCCACATCGCTGTGACCAAATCGTGTTAATACATGGCAGAGATACGGGGTTCCAAGAAATCCTGTTGTAAGATGGTTGCCATAATTTTTTACGTTTTCAACAAGTCTTGTCGCAGCCGTCTGCCGCATTTCCTCAGGCAACATATCAAAATTGAGTGCAAGTACGTAAGCAGTTTGTGTTCCGGAAACAAGACGACCATTGCCGGTTAAGTACTCTTTTCTAAAGGCGGCTTTCACACGTTGCAGCAAGTCAGTATACTTCGCAACATCGTCCGTTTTTCCCAATACATTCGCAGTTTTAATAACGAGATTGATTGAGTGTGCAAAGAAGCATTGTGCGATAAGGTATTTATCAGTCACTGCGGAACGACCATCATTGTCGTCAAATGGTCGATAAAAAAGCCAGTCGCCAAAATGAAAACCGGTGTTCCATAAATCATTCTTGCTTTGCTTTTCCATGTAACCGACCCAGTTTGTCATACTGGGATATTGGGTTTCGAGAATCCGTTTATCACCGTAAGCGATGTACATATCCCAGGGGATAATCGTTGCAACATCTGCCCATCCGGTACTGCCGCTTGCGCCAGCACCCAACACATTCGGTATAACAAATGGAACGCTACCGTTTGGCAATTGATCAGCTGCAACATCTTTCAACCATTTTGAAAAGAAATTATTGACGCCGAAATTAAAACTTGCAGTCCGCGAAAAAGCTTGTGCATCACCTGTCCAACCAAGACGCTCATCGCGTTGCGGACAGTCGGTTGGCACATCGAGAAAATTTCCCCGCTGACCCCATTGTATATTATGTTGCAATTGGTTGATCAGTGGATGCGAGCTGGTGAACTCGCCAGTCGGTGGCATATCCGAATAAAGAGCAACGGCAGTAAAATCATCTGGATTTATTTCACCAGTCATTCCCTCAATTCTTATGTAGCGGAAACCATAAAAGGTGAAATGTGGTTCAAATTGTTCTTCACCACTTCCTTTCAAAATATACGTAGCAGTTGCTTTTGCTGCGCGAATATTATCGAGATAGACATTGCCGAATTTGTCCAGGACTTCGGCATGGCGAAGGCTAATCTTGTCGCCTGCCTTTCCTCTTGCTTTGACGACAACCCAGCCAACCAGGTTTTGACCATAATCGATCACCTTCTCTCCTTTCGGAGTAGTGAAAATTTTCACCGGCTTAAATGTCTCTTTTTTTCGAACGACTTCATTATATGTTCCGATCAGATTATCTAAAGCGTGCGATTCGTTTTTGACGGTCGACCAACCAGCATCATCATATGACGGCATTGCCCAGCCGCTTTTCTCAACCCGTGCGTCGATTGTTTCCCCATGATAAATCTCCGCGAATCGAATGCTGCCGTCTGAAGATTTCCATGTTTCATCTGTTCCAATCACCTCTGTCGCTCCATCGCTATAAGTGATATTTATTTGAAGCAACAGCCCAAGGGTTTTGCCATAAATGTCTTTATTGCCTTCCCAAGCAAGATAACTGCGGTACCAGCCATTCGCTACCGTTGCAGCAATGGCGTTTTTACCTGATTGCAATAATGAAGTGACGTCGTAGACCTGGTATTGTAATCGTTTCTTGTAGCTTGTCCAACCCGGTGTAAAATAGGCATCGCCAACACGTTTGCCATTAATTTGCGCCTCATACATTCCGTGCGACGTAATATATGCAGTTGCAGCGCTTATTTTTTTTGATAAAGAAACCGACTTCCGGAAATAAGCTGCAGGTCGGTTAACGCTGTCTTCAACATGGCCGAGCGTGATCCATTTGGCTTTCCAATCAGCAACATTCATCAACGCCATTTGGAAACTGGCGTTTTCACTCCATGCAGATGCTGCAGCTTTGTTATCCCATACTCGTACCTGCCAATTGTAGCGCATGTTTGAATTGAGCGCAGGACCTGCGTACTTAACATGAACAGATTGATCGGAGGTTACTTTTCCACTTGACCACACCGCTGCCTTTCCACTCAATACGCGTAGCTCATAGGCGGTTTGCATAACATTTCGCCTGGTGGTTCCAAGTTGCCACGAAAAATGCGGTTGTGCAATGTCGATTCCCATCGGATTTACCCGATTTTCTACTCGCGGATTTTTAACGGCAAGCTGTGCGATACAAGAGACTGTTGCGCACAAAACAACAAAACAAGCCAGTAATTTTTTCATATGAAGTTATTTCTGTTAGTGACGAGCCGTCCTGTATAATGATTGAGGCGTATCAAATTTAAGGGAAGCGGACGCTTATTCCAGCTTCCATGAATTGCAAGTGCAGCACCCAGGGCAGATGCTTGCGGCATTGATGCCGCATAAACCTCGCAATCGGAAAACACTTTAGCCAGCAAATGCATGTAAATCGAATTTTGACTGAAGCCTCCGTCAACAAAGATTGTTTTAACTGCCGGCCCTTGCATTACCAGTTTTGTTGATCGGTGCTGCTCGAGGATAAGGTAATGCAACAATTGATAATAACCCTCTTCAAAAGAGCGAAACTTATTTAAATCCAACGTTGTTACAGAAAAATCCAACTTATTATTGGCGACATCCACAAGGTGTTCATCGAACGATAGCTGCTTATAATAATCCATTGGTTTATTAAAATGCGTACAGAGGCGGCTTACAACCTGCTCATGCATATTGCCCGCAAACAATCTTGACGCTTTCACCGGGACGCCGTGGTAACTTTTATAACACAGGCAATCCTGATTCAATTCCGAAGTTGTTAGTGGTAACCGATTGAAAGGATTTAAACTGATACACCATGTTCCGGTAGAAATCAGGATGAAGGGCTGATGAAAACTGGCGAGGTATGGAATGAGTGCGGCGGAACTATCATGCAGCCCGATTCCGCAAACCAATTCCGTTCCTTCGAAGACTTTATTGATTGTAGTTGTCGATGCCACTATCGGAGGCAGTTTATCTACGATGCGTTCATCAATTGTCCATTGATGATAAAATTGACGTGTGAAATCCCACAATGCTGTGTGGCACCCGATGCTTGTTATTTCAGAATAATATTCACCCGTGATTATTGAACTCAGGTATTGGGGAAGATGCAATGCGTAATGCACCCGGGCGAATGTCGCCGGCTGTTCTTCTTTCAACCGATACAATTGCAAACCGGAGTTGAGGCTTCCTAACACGGGTGACGCTGTTTCCTGCGAAAATTTTTCGTTACCACCATATTTATTGTAAAAAGCATCAGCGAGTGTAGTAGGATAGCTCTTAAGATAATTATAAACTGGTGCGATTGCGTCACCATTATTATCGATCAAAACAAAACTGGCGCCGTATGCAGAAACATTAACTGCCCTTACTGCAAATGAATCATTCGAGTTTATCTCACGCAACGAATCCAAAACAAATTTCTTCAATGCGTCCACATCTTCTGCCGACTCCCCATCACCGTCAACTGTTTCTTTCAGGCGAACTGATTTTTCAAAAACAACATTGTATTCTTCATCAAAAAGAAAAAGTTTCTTATTGGTTTTTCCAATATCAAAAATAGCTATGACCGGAATTGTGGGCATTTTTTGATAAGAATTACAGACCTGTAGCAACTGTCTTTGCTCCCCGTTCTTTTACCAATTTACTGCGAACATTGAGGGAGCGGAACAAAGCGATCGGATCGATCGCTGCATCAGCGCGTAATCTCGCTTCCGCAACAATTGGACGCACATCAGTTCTAAATGCGGTTTGCAAAATCTCCTGGGCACTTGCGGTATCATTGTTATTCTGAGCAATCTCAAGCGCTGGTCGATCAATCAGCAATGCTTGTGCATAAGCGATCATGATTGCTTCGACTGATTGCAACAAATCCTCCAATGGATCCTTCACATTATGCGAAGCATCGATCATCCAACCGAATGCACCTTTATCGAGTGTTGTTTTACGCTGACCTTCGATGCCATCTATTAGTTCGTTGAAAATAAGAAATAGCTGGTAAGGACGTATGCTTCCAACTGTAAGGTCGTCATCCCCGTATTTTGAATCGTTGAAATGAAAGCCGCCCAGTTTATCTTCCATCAATAACAATGAAACAATCTGTTCAATATTTGCATTTGGTAAATGATGTCCCAGGTCTACCAATGTATAAGCTTTCGGGCCAAGTTTCGAAGAGTATAGTAATGACTGGCCCCAATCCCCAACCGTCATTGAATAGAAATTTGGCTCAAATGCTTTGTATTCGACAAACATTCGCCAGTCGCCTGGCAGTGAATTGTAAACCTGCTTAAGGCAATCAAGCGTATTTTGAAAAGCTTTGCGAAAATTCAGCTGTCCTGGAAAACACGATCCATCGCTTAACCAAACCGTTAATGATTTCGAGCCCAGTTCAATTCCGTAGTTGATTACGTCAATATTATGTTGTACGGCCTGTGCCCTGACATCACGATCGACATGTTGCATCGATCCAAATTTATAGCTGTGTTTTTGGCCGGGCTGATCCTGGAAAGTATTCGAGTTCATTGCATCGAAAACAAGACCATGTGATGCAGCCAGTTGTTTAATCGCAGTTGCATTCGTTGGAATATCCCAGGGAATATGGAGTGATATCGCAGCACTCGATGCATTCAGTGAATGAAGCAGTCCAACATCGTCTATCTTTTCTTCGAGTGTTCCAGGTTCACCACCCCCACTGAATCTTCCAAACCTCGTACCTCCTGTACCAAGTGCCCAACTCGGAATTGCAACCTGGAAGTCGATCAGTTTTTGAACAACCTTACCCAGGCCACCATGTTCACCCGATAAAAAATCGAAGCGGCGTTGATGAGCGTTGAGGATTTCATCATTATGATGTTGAATATGTTTTTTATCAAGCCGCATAAAATTTGTTTTGCTGGTTCCTGCAAATGCTCATCGGGCGAAACTCATTGGGATTCCACCATCAACGTTCAACATGTTTCCGGTAGACTTACTTAAAAGCCCGCCAACATAAAGGAAGCATGCATTTGCAATGTCTTCAGGAAGGATGATTTCATTTAGTAATGTTCTCTTCGCATAGAATGCAGGGAGCTCATCTACTTCAATCCCGTATGCCTTTGCGCGTCCTTGCGCCCAATCACCCTCCCAGATTTTGCTATCTGCGATAACTGCATCGGGATTGACGACATTGACACGAATACGGTCTTTGCCAAGTTCCGCAGCGTTTAATCGGCTTAAATGAAGTTGCGCAGCTTTGGCTGAACCATAACCTGCATTGTTCGGACCAGAAACGAGCGCGTTCTTTGATACGATGTTGATTATATCTCCACCCATATCCTGCTTTTTAAAGATCGTAACAGCAGCCTGGGTTACGAGAAACTGACCCTTTACAAGTATATCATAAAGCAAATCCCAATCCTGCTCAGCATGGTCTTCGATCGTTTTGGAAATTGATATACCAGCATTATTGACGACAATATCAATACCTCCAAATGAAATTGCCGAATGATCGAATGCCTGTTGAATAGTTGCTGGCTTTGTAACATCTAATGCAATAGCAGTGAAGATATCTTTTGAATAGTTGGCTTGAAAATTTTCGTTCGCTATTGACAATCTTTTTTCATCATTATCATTCAGAACGATGCACGCTCCTTCATCAGCAAATTTTTTCGCGATCGCCTTTCCTATACCACCAGCACTTCCGGTGATGAGCGCAATACAACCCGTTAATGGCTTCGGTTTTGGCAGTCGCTGAAGTTTCGCTTCTTCCAACAACCAGTATTCGATATTAAATGCTTCCTGGCGTGGAAGCGATGTGTAGGAAGATATCGCCTCAGCCCCTTTCATTACGTTGATCGCATTGATATAAAACTCAGCAGCAACCCGCGCAGTTTGTTTGTCCTTCGCGAAGCAAAACATACCGACACCCGGATGAAGAATTACTACAGGATTTGCATCACGCATAGCCGGACTGCTTTCGTGTTTGCAAGATTGGTAATAGTCTGCGTACATTTTTCGATACGACTCGAATGCAGGAGTAAGTTTTGTTTTCAGCACTGCACCGTCTGTTGTATCAGCAACAGCATTTAAATCAAGAACCAGCGGCGAAATTTTTGTGCGCAAAAAATGATCCGGACAACTTGTACCCATTGGTGCTAGTCGGTCGAGATCGTTTGAGTTGATAAATTCAAGAACACGATCATCGTCTGTAAAATGACCGATCATTTTTGATTTCGAGGAGCACAGGCCACGAAGAACAGGTGCGAGCGAGGCCGCTTTTTTTATTCGATCCGATTTCGAAAATGATTTAATTTTTTCTCCACTAAATATTTTTCCTTTCTCTGTAATTTTTTTCTCAAGGTACCGGGCAGATAGTTCAATTACCTCGAGGGTGTTTATATAACTTTCATATGCAGTATCACCCCATGTAAATAAACCGTGAGAGCCAAGCATGATTCCGCGTATGCCTGGGTTTGCGTCAAGGCATTCTTTTAGTTTAAGGCCGAGATCAAAACCGGGTCGTTGCCAATCAACCCAACCAATCTGGCCATTGAAAGCTTCTTCGGTAATTTGCTTTCCATCTTTGGCGGCTGCAATTGCGATAGCAGCATCCGGGTGAAGATGATCGATATGTTTGAATGGAAGAAAACCGTGCAAGGGAGTATCGATCGACGGTGCTTTGGAATCAAGATCATAAATGCAATGATTGAATAAAGCCACCATTTCATCTTCGTGTTCGATACCCCGATAAACTTGTTTGAGATTGAGAAGCCGATCCATGTACAATGCAGCGAGGCCAGATCGTTTCATTGTTCCAAGATCACCACCACTTCCTTTTACCCACATCACTTCAACATTGCGTCCCGTAAGTGGATCTTTCGACATCACTTTGCATGATGTGTTGCCCCCACCGTAATTCGTCAAACGAAGATCTGCTCCAAGAAGATTTGAGCGGTAAACAAGCAACGCTATCTCGTCGCCTTCCATCGACGCTGCCTTTTTCTCATCCCATAAATAACTCACATGCCGGAAGCTGCCGGGTTTAAAAGATAGAGAAGGTTTTGACTCAGTGTTAGTACTCATGATTTATCAAGATCTTTTTATTCTGAAGCAGGACTAAAAGAACAGGAAAGCTGGATTTCAGTTCACCCGATCTTTAAAGAATTGCCGTAACCAACCAGTAATACAGAAAGCAGAATAACAATTATGCCGATAGTGAATGTTGCTTTTGTTCTTGAGCTTACGGCGCTCCATTCCTTTAAAACAATGCCCCAGCCATTGGCAATCAAAATTATAAATGCCATGTGAAGGATCCAACTGCTTGCACCGTTTCCCAACTTGCTTTCGCCCATACCGTAAAAGAAAAATTGCAGGAACCACAAAGTGCCTGCAGTTGCTGATAACAAATAATTTTTTGAAAGTGGTGTAGTTGAATCTGTATAATTTTTAAAACTTCCATTGCGTGCGTTTAAGATCATACACCAAATAAAATTTGTAGCGAGCCCGCCCCACAAAAGGACTACGTAGGTGACGTTGTTTTGATACAACGGGTTCATCCCTTGTTGCACGGCAGCTTCTGCCATTGGTTTGCCAGCTTCGATGCCGAAGTTAAAACAGGCGCTCATGATGCCGGAAAAAATAGCGACGGCAAGTCCTTTCCCGAGATTGAATTCAGAGACAGTTTTTTTCTTGACTTCGTCACTTAGTTCTTTTTCTTTCATCATACCAGCCTTGCCACAGAGATAAATACCGATAAGACAAAGAATAACTCCTGCGAGAACAATTTGTCCCCAGCCATTATGTAGCAAATCGTTGAAGGAAGTTTTACCGGGTGTTGGGTTGAAGTTGTAATAAAAAGATGGAACGAGTGCACCAAAGGCAGAACAAAATCCAAGAACTACTGAGTTTCCCAACGACATTCCAAGATATCTAACACCCAGGCCGTATGTGAGTCCACCGAAGCCCCAAAGAACCCCAAACAAGAGGGTATAACGAATAACAGATTGCGGTGTGGAAGTAATGATATCCCAAAAGCCGGGAACAGTTAGCGCTGCTGCAATTGGCGGTACGATTAACCAGGAGAAAAGCCCGCCAACTATCCAGTAAGATTCCCATTTCCATTGCCGGACCTTTTTGTAGGGCATATAAAAGCTGCCCGAAGCAAAACCACCGATAAAATGGAAAATCACACCTAGAATTACCTGCATAGAGCAATCGTTTAGTTGATGGAGTGTTTAAAGATAGCTATTCTGCTTCCAAAGCTGTCATGTACTGTCATGCCTCTGGCGTTTAGTGTTCAGCGCTTCTAAACCCTTTATGTTCATTGTCATTTCGTAACTTTCGACAAATCATTTTATATGGTTAAAGACCTGAGGCAGGCTTTCAATTCAGCTTTCACGGAAGAAAAATACAACGAGTTTTTAAAAGATCTTAATAGTAAATATCCGGGTGCGATAGAGTTTCGCGTAGCAGAGACGCCGATGTTTGTGGACGCCGTTTTTGCTGAAAAGATGACGGACGCATGTGAACGGATCCTGGATGTGATCACTGATCCATCGTTTTTGTCACTGACCGACCGATCGATCCCCGCCACAGATCGGGTGCCAAACGAAACAAAGCACAGTCATATGATTGCTTTTGATTTTGGGGTTTGTTTGAATGCTGAAAATGAGTTGGAACCGCAATTGATCGAAATGCAGGGTTTCCCAACCCTTTTTGGATTCCAGGTTTATTATCCGGAAATCGTTCAAAAACATTTTTCCATTCCATCAAACTATACTCAATACCTCGGGGATTATACCCGCGAAACTTATCTGAATGATTTGAAAGAGATCATCATCGGCCATCATCCCGTTGAAAATGTAATCCTACTCGAGATCAAACCACATGAACAAAAAACCCGCATTGATTTTTACTGTACGCAAGAGTATGTTGGAATTCAACCAGTTTGTATAACGGAATTGATTAACGAAGGGCGAAACCTTTTCTATATAAATGAGAAATCAAAAAAGAAGACAGCCGTTAAACGAATTTACAATCGTGTAATTTTCGATGACCTCCTGGCAAACAAAGAGAAACTGGGCGATTTTGTTGACATCACACAGGATCTTGATGTTGAGTGGGTACCTCATCCGAATTGGTTCTATCGCATAAGCAAATTCACGTTGCCGTTTATTCGTCACCCATATGTTCCTGCAACTTATTTTTTAAATGAGATACAGGAACTACCGACTGATCTTGAAAATTATGTATTGAAGCCGCTGTTTTCCTTTGCTGGTCAGGGTGTGGTGATCGACGTTGCGCTAAAAGACATCGAGGCGGTGAAAGATCCCGAAAACTGGATTTTGCAACGAAAAGTAAACTATGCGGAAGTAATCCAAACACCTGGTCAGCCTGCTAAAGCTGAGATCAGGTTGATGTATTTATGGAAGGATGGCTGGGAGCGCGCGAGGCCCGCTACTAATCTTGCGCGACTCAGCAAAGGAAAAATGATTGGTGTACGTTACAATAAGGATAAGGATTGGGTAGGCGGAAGTGTCGGCCTGATTGAACACAAATTCAAATAGTAAAGTTTTTTATTGATGACGGAAACTGAAGGTCTAATTACATGTATTTCCTGCGGCGAATTAGGAAATGGAAAGCATTGCAATCGTTGCGGACAAGCCTATGTGGTCAATCGGATTACACTGCAGAGCATTTCACACGAGGTGTTTCATTTTTTTACACACCTTGATAAAGGTTTTCCTTTTACGCTGAAGAAATTGATAACATCGCCTGGTGCAATGCAACGTGAATATATTGCGGGTAATAGAAGCCGACATCAAAAACCGTTTTCAATGTTCTTCATTTGTGCAACTATTTCTGCACTGATGATTTATTGGATCAACATGGCACTAATCAATTACTATGATGCGGGAGACCAGTCGGAAGCGCAGTTTTTTAATCGGTATTGGGTACTGTTACAGATTGTAATGCTGCCGGTGTATTCTTTCATCACGTGGTTGTTTTTTCGTAGGTCAGGATACAACTTTGCAGAGATCATTGTTTTCCAATTGTACATTTTTTCTGTGCTGTTTTTAGTGGTGGCGTCAACGCACCTGATAAAGTTTTTGATCCCGTCTTTTCAAACCCGGTACATTGAACTGCCGCTTATTATTCTTTATACGATGTTTGCGAATATCCGGTTCTTTACAAACGAAAAGCGGGGAATTGTAATTATTAAAGGAATACTTGCAATCGGCCTCAACTTTGCAATCGCGAGCACCGTGCAGGATTTTCTTGAAAAAATTGTGAACTAATTTATCATGGAAAGAAATATAGAACTCAAACTTGCGGTATTGATCGATGCAGATAATGTTTCGTCCACAAATGTGAAGGGAATATTCGAAGAGATAGCTAAGTACGGGACGCCGACTTTTAAAAGGATTTATGGTGATTGGACAAAACCCCAATTGTCTGGTTGGAAAAAAGTGTTATTGGAAAATGCGATCACACCGGTTCAACAGTACAGTTATACGACTGGAAAAAATTCTACAGACTCTGCCCTTATTATTGAAGCGATGGACATTTTATATACAGGTGGGGTAGATGGGTTCTGTATCGTATCGAGCGATAGCGATTTTACAAGGCTTGCAACAAGATTAAGAGAAGCAGGAAAAAAAGTGTTTGGCATTGGCCAGAAGAAAACACCTGCGCCATTCATTGCCTCTTGCAATAAATTTATTTATGTTGAAATTCTGCAGCAGCAGGAAGAGGAAAAAAGTGAAGCACCAGTGAAAGAAACAAAGAAAGCAGTTAAACTGCCTTCTCATATTTCGCTTATCAATAAAGAATTAATAACGCTGGTTACATCGAGTATCAATGATATTGCAGATGAAGATGGCTGGGTGTTTCTTGGCACTCTTGGAAGCCTGATACTTAAAAAACAACCTGATTTTGATCCGCGGAATTACGGATTTAAAAAACTCGTTGATATTATACGCCGCATTCCACGAATATTAATCGATGAGCGCGCCACAGGTAAAAATAATATCTCTCACTTTTATGTTCGAATTGCTTAACGTATAAACTCATGCGTAATCACTTGCAACCCGGGAGGTACTGATCCCCCGGCAATTCCGCCAAAGTAAATGGTGTAAGATTTCTTTTCGAGAATCTGAATGTTTGGAAGTGTTGTTAGAACTGCAGGACTTGTTCCGGATTTTACGACGAAGTCATATGTTCCTGGTGTGATTGTTTTGAAACCTGCATGAGCCACGATTGAATCTACTGCTTCGAACCCTCTGTCGGAATAAAGTTCAACTGGAACAATTCCATCATCTCCGAAAAAATCTACCGTTCCACTACCAGAACTTAAGTTGAAAAAACGAACATGTGCTTTACCAGCGTCTGGCTCGCGAGCTGGATCGTCGACTAGTGCACCTTGTAATGCTGTCGACGGACCATAAAAAAATAAGGATTGATGAATATTACCGATGACGTTAAGATTCCCATCTGTAAGAACAGCTGATGAGCCCGCCGTAGTTGTTTTCAATTTATGATTTCCCAAAACGGTACTTGTGTAGGCGGTTGTTCCAGCATACCCCAGTGGAGCGCTGTTGAGTTTGGTATCGTCTAAAAAAACATCGATTGGGCCGAAACCAGGGGATGCGTTTACAACCATAAGCAGGCCCTGAACATTATCAAGTTTTTTGCTACAGGAAGCGATCACCAAAGCGAACAGGGAAAACGTAGTCAGGGTCTTTACGAATGCAGATTTGATCATGTGGCAAAAATAACAAGAGTTGAAAGATTCGATACAATTTTAACGTCCCTACCATGACAAGGTCCGTTCGATGGATGTTGCATGGCATTCAGCAAAAAAACCCTGCCGCAGTATGCCGGCAGGGTTTCATAAAAAAACCAACCACTATTTATAACCGGAAGCCTAGCGAAAGGCTGAAAACCCGGTGTTTGTTGTTGTCGTCATCAGAATTATCAGCACCCGATTGCAATTTGGCAAGGCCGATTCCATAGTTCAATCCGATCAAAAGATTGTTTAGCAACAACCCAGCTGTAGCATTTACCCCGTAATCAAATCGACGCATGATGCCAAAACCTGCACCTTCTTCGGTTCCGGTTGTTGGATCGTCATTGCTGAAATCGATTGATTTGTCTGATTCAAATGGAACGCCGAAAATTTTGCCTTCTGATTTATTTTTTCCCGCTACTCCCATTGCTATATATGGACCCGCACCAACAAATAATCCTGATCCTTCGTTTGCTAGTGGCAACTTCAGAACAAGGTTGACCGGCAATTCAATATAATAAGGAGATGATGTTGCTGTGAAATAGGTTGGGTTTGCAGATGAACCTGATTCCGTTTTTGCTCCTTTGCCGGTAAATAATAATGCGGGCTGAACTGCTAAATATTTTCCGAGAGGAAGATCACCCATAACTCCAACATGAAAACTCGCCAGGGCATTCGCATTTTCAATAGCACCACTTGAATTTGTAGTAACATTCGCAATGTTTAATCCGCCTTTGATATAGACTTCACTTTCCTGCGACATTGCAATTGAATAAATCAATGATAAACCTACGATCACTGCCAATCTCAACTTCATATAATTATTTTAGGCTGAACTGACAGATTTCGTGCCAAAATGATAACACATTCATCGCGTGGAAGTTGATTTGAGATCGGTCGCACAAAACGTTGAAGTCTTAACAAGATGTTCGCAGTAATTACCGGTAACGATAAAACAGGTGGCAAAAAAAAACCGGCATTCAGCCGGTTTTATAAATTTAAAAGTAGTTGTGACTAACGATTTGTTCCACCCTTCATTTCAAGCATGCCCATGATCTGCTTCATCGAATTCTGCATACCGTCGCTGCTACCATCGAGGAAAATGACATTTCCCTTTCCCACTTCTGCAAAATTTTTGATTGCTTCTGTCCACATGCTGAAAAGGATAACATTGGTATCGAGATTTGCCTGCTTCATTTGTTCGGCTGCCTGGCTCATACCCTTGGCCACCTCTTCCCGAAATAACGCGACACCCTGCCCACGGAGCTGTGCTGCCTGGCGCTCTGCTTCGGCTGCGATTTTGATCGCATTACCTTCCGCTTCGGCTGACTTAGTTTTTGTGATGAGCAACGCCTGGCCCTCATTTTCGGCAGCTGCTTTCAGGTTATGCGATGCAACAACACGGCTCATTGAATCCATGATTGCCTGGTCGAACGTAATATCGTTGATTTGAAGATCGAGGAGATGATATCCCCAATCTTCAAGAAGTTGGTCAATTTGTCCTTTCACATATTCAACAATTTCTTTGCGAAGTGCGAGAATTTCAGCCTGGCGTTTTGTAGCAACAAAAGAACGAATTGTTCCTTCGATTGTGCGAGTGAGTGCCTGCATCAAATCACGTTCACCGATAAATTTAAAAGCAACACGTTTAATCGTTTCTTCATCTGCGTTTTGAACTGCATACAATAACATGCTTTTAAAATAAACGTTGGCCTGGTCTGCAGTAACTGCCTGGAATTCCATCTCCACTGAGCGGTTTTGAATGCTTATCTTTTTATAAATCTGTTCTATAAATGGAATGAGTAGACGCAACCCCGGCCTCAATACCCGTTGGTACCGTCCGAAAATCGTAACTACCCCAACAGTACCCTGGTTAACAGTTTTGAGCCCGAGAAACAAGATTATAATAACGGGTAATATCCACCAGTTGGATATAATAAACTCTTGCATAGACAGTTAATTTTTCTAAAGATAGCGGATTTGCGCATTCGCAATAAAATTTCGCACTGAGGCTTAGAGCTTTTTTGAAATAGAGTATATTTATACAAACCCTTGTTATGTCAAGCAGTAAAAAAATATTCACCGGGATTTTTGCATTCGCTCCCCTGGTGTTGTTTGCTCTCTATCTTGTAAATTTTGTACGTTTCTTTATTACAGCATTTCAACGAGCCGATTCCAATCATCATATTGACGATATGATGTTTCGGGATTTCGGAGGTTTGGCAGGAATTGTCATTACATCAATATTGCTCGGCCTCCTTTCGCTTGCAACCCTTGTATACTTTTTAGTTCACGCTATCAATAATCAAAAGCTAAACCGCGACGAAAGAATTATTTGGGTCCTGGTTTTTATTTTCGTGGGTTTCTTATGTTTTCCTGTTTATTGGTATATGCGGATATGGAATGAACCATTACCTCCAACACATCCACCATCATCCGTCTTCTCATAAAGATCTCTCTTCCCAGATTGAAGCGAGATGTATAATGGTTTGCACGCTTTTTTCCATGTCTTGCAGGCTCACGTATTCATGTTTTCCATGAAGCGCCATTTCGCCGGTAAAAATATTCGGACATGGCAAACCCATAAAAGAAAGACGCGCCCCATCGGTACCACCCCGAATAGGCGCTGATTTAACTGCACATCCGGCACGCGCTATTGCTTCCGATGCATAAGTCACTACGTTGGAATGCTGATCCAAAATTTCTTTCATATTCCGGTATTGTTCCTTGCGAACATATTCTGCGCGACTCCCGGGAAAAATCGCGAGGCTATCTTCCATTCGGTCTTGCAGGTAGGAATGATAAGCTTCAAGTCTTGACAGCATAAAATCACGGAGGATAAATTGAACGGTGGCTTTTTCTGCGTTTCCTTCTATTCGAACAGGATGGACGAACCCATAGCGATCATCGGTTGTCTCTGGCGAGAATTCATCTTTTGGTAACCGGTCGATAAAGTTTGCAGCAACCTTCATGGCGTTTACCAATTTATTTTTCCCGTATCCGGGATGTGCACTCACACCGTGAAAAGTGACAGTGGCTGCATCGGCGGAAAAGTTTTCAGCTTCAAGTGCACCACGTTCCCCACCGTCAAGTGTATACGCAACTGTAGCTCCGAGTTTTTGAAGATCTACTTTATCGACCCCTCTGCCAACCTCTTCATCTGGTGTAAACAATATTTTTATAACGCCGTGCTTCTTATCAGGATTATTAATCAAGTGGGCCGCCATTTCCATGATGATTGCGATACCGGCCTTGTCATCGGCACCCAATAGTGTGGTACCGGATGCGGTGATGATGTCATCCCCGATCCGGTCCTGCAGATACGGATGCCCGGCAACCGAAATTATTTGAGAAGGATCGTCGGGTAGGACGATATCGCTTCCATCGAAATTTTGGTGGATGATGGGTTTGACATTTGTTCCACTACAATCCGGGGCGGTATCCATATGAGAACAGAAACATATCACTGGAACATCTTTGGACGAATTGCCTGGAATGGTTGCGTACACATAACCGTGTTCATCGAGATGGGCATCTTTAACTCCGAGTGACAACAATTCCGCAACCAGCACTCGCCCCAGGTTTTTCTGCTTTTCGGTTGAGGGAAAACTGATCGATTCGGGATCGCTTTGAGTATCGATTTGTACATATCGCAAAAAGCGTTCGGTAAGGCCGGGAATGAAATTTTGCATGCTGGCAATATAATGCAGATTTATTTGTCGCGAAACTTAGCGGCTTCGCGGCTTGGCGTGAACAACTCTATTCGTATAAAACGTACCAATGCGGTGTGTTGGTTCACGCCAAGCCGCGAAGGCGCAAAGAAAGATCGATAGTCACCATGAGTGCTTAGATTAACAAGAGTCTTCGTTGATAAAATTTTCGAACACTCCCCAAATCTTCCTATCTTTTAATCAACCAAAACGAACATCAACATGAAAAAGCTTGTTATTGGCGCAATCGTAGGCGGAATTCTTGTTTTCCTATGGCAGACGCTCTCATGGACAGTCCTCCAGGTCCACGCAAAAGAATATCAAAAAGCACCGAATGAAGCGGCAATATTGCAGACGCTGGGTGAAAATTTCGCGGGTGATGGACAATACCGAATTCCGAACCTCGAACCAACCGCTTCCAGTGCGGACTCTGAAAAATTTATGGCCGACAATGCCGGCAAACCCTGGGCAGTTGTAAGTTATCATAAGTCGTACGATGCAGATATGATAACAAATGTTCTGAAAGCTTTTGCTGCAGATCTCATTGCAGTGCTCTTCGTTTGCTACATTCTCGTTACAAATCCAAATAGAAGTTTTTGGGGAATTTTCATCAGCACCGTTCTTATTGGTATTGCCGGATTTTTGTATATCCCATATGCCAATCACGTATGGTGGGAATATCCCGGTACGCTTACAAACCTGATGGACGTACTAATATCATGGGGTTTATGCGGACTGTGGCTCGGCTGGTGGTTGCGCAGAAAATAATTTACAGTACATAAATAAAGAAGAGGTTCATAGATGACTATGAACCTCTTTTATTTTGAGTAACCTATTTTATTTTACGGCATAATGATCAACGACTTTGCACCCACGATCTCGACAAGTTCAAGATCAAACACAAGCTCTTGCCCGGCAAGTGGATGATTCGCATCAAGGATAACTGTTTCCTCTCCTACTTCAATAATAACAACCTGCACAGGCTGACCTTGAGAAGTTGTCATGGTAAGTGGCATACCAACTTCGGGTTTCAAATCTGGTGGAAACTGGTTGATTGGAAATTCAACAAGCATTTCGTCTTGCTTTGGACCGTATGCATCATCCACTGGAATACTAACTGTTTTTTTATCGCCAACTGACATTCCGGTTACGCCATCATCAAATCCTTTTATCACCATTCCACTTCCAACTTCGAATTCTAGCGGTTCACGGCCGGCTGATGAATCGAAAGTAGTACCATCGGTTAGTTTTCCATGATAGTGCACTTTCACGGTATCACCGCTTTTCACCTGTTGCATAAACTTGTTTTTAATAAATGATAAATATTAAACCATTCTTGTAGCGGTCACTAATATCGGGCCGGTTTTCACCAATTATCAAGTCGCATTCCCGTGCGGATAGTTTAATCTGCATTGCTGGGGAAAAAGGACTTTTGTAAGGGGGAAAAGAAGAATGATTTCGTCCCGAAAGTAAATCAATGTTTCACATTTTCCATTAAAAATTTTTGAGCATCTTTGGTTGCAACTCATCGAAAAAAGATGATCGAAAAAAGATAATATGAAAGTTTACACGCTCTTATTTATATGCCTGATTTCGACTTTTTTAAGTAGCGCACAACGGGATCGCGTGAAGGCAATTATAGAACCTGGCGCCAATCGCATTGGGGAATATTTGCCGCTATTAAAAGGAAAACGGATCGGCATTTTTGCTAATCAGACTTCCACCGTTGCGGATACCCACCTTGTTGATACTCTTCGTAAAGTCGGAGTAAATATTGCTGTCATATTCGGACCTGAACATGGATTTCGCGGAACGGCCGATGCTGGTGAAAAAGTGGGAAACTATACCGATGAGAAAACCGGGATCCCCGTGGTGTCATTATATGGAAGCAAGCGCCGTCCATCAAAAGATGACCTTGCAAATGTTGACGTAATGGTATTTGATATCCAGGATGTCGGCGTCCGGTTCTATACATATATCTCATCACTCGAAGAATATATTGCATCGGCAATTGAAAACGATAAACCGTTGGTCTTGCTCGACCGTCCAAATCCAAACGGACACTACATCGATGGGCCAGTGCTCGACAAAAAATTCAAATCGTTCGTTGGCATGCAGGCAATTCCTGTAGTTTATGGGATGACCATTGGCGAATATGCGAAAATGCTTATCGGGGAAAAATTACTTTCTGGCAATGCACAGGATTTACTGCAGAAGAAATCACAAACGAATTTCAACTTATCGGTTATACCTTGCCGGAACTATACACATAAAAGCCGATATGAACTTCCTGTTAGACCCTCGCCCAATCTCCCCAACATTCAAAGTATTTATCTGTATCCAAGCACTTGCTTTTTCGAAGGGACAGTATTAAGTGAAGGACGTGGCACGTCGACACCGTTCCAGGTTTTCGGTCACCCATCATTACCATCGACTCTTTACTCTTTTACTCCAAACCCTAATGAAGGAGCAAAAAATTCAAAATTGTATGGACAGGTTTGCTATGGTTGGGATTTGAGTGGAACAGCTGATGAAGTTTATAGCAAAGTCGATAATTGCGTTCAATTAAAATGGCTGATTGAGGCCTACAAACTTTTTCCCGAGAAAGATAAATTTTTCATTTTGCCGAAGTCGGGTAACATGGAAGAATCCTTTTTCAACAAACTTGCAGGCAATAATGACTTGTGGCGGCAAATCCGCGATGGCAAATCCGAAAAAGAAATTCGCAAAAGCTGGCAGCCTGGTATTGCGGCCTTCAAAATTGTGCGAAAAAAATACTTACTTTATGAAGACTGAACTTGATTCAGTAAGCAATAACTTTTCTTTTTCATAATCTTCAAGCCAACCAAACATGAGATCCCTAACTGCTTTCCTTGCTATCATATTATTTGTTAGCTGCAATTTTAGTAAAGGAGTAAAAAAAGATTTGACGACCGGTCTGTCGACCTCGTACAATGGATTCAGCGTGGATGATATTTATTTAACCGATGGTGCCGGCAACAAGCTTGGCAGTAACAAAATAAAATTAGGCAGCAAAGTTGAACTTTTCGCAACAGGTGTTGGAAATTACGGTGTGAAGGACGGAAAAGTATATCCGGGTTGCCAGATCCTTTTGACCGATAAAAAAACCGGTGCGGAAATTTTAAATCTCCCGGATGCATTTGCGGATTTAAAAGATGGAAAAAATAAGACAGAAGCAAGTGTTCTAAAAGCGTACCTCACAACAGGTGACCCAATGCAGGTTGGCTCAACGTATCATCTTAAAACACGTTTCTTCGATAAGAATAAAGTAGAAAATCAGATAGTGTCGGATGTTGATTTGCTGGTAGAAAATTAATATTTGTTGAGGATCTCGAAGCGGCGCGGCGGCACAGCGAATACCACCAATTTAATCATTCCTTCCTCTACAATCAGCAATCGTTGGTGTAAATTCATTTCGACAAAAACTGGTTACACAAATAGTTCGGGCCGCCCGGCCTGACCTATCTTCGCAGAGATGAAAGACTACAAATCGCTGCGAATAATTTTCATGGGTACACCAGAGTTTGCTGTTGCCTCTCTTGATGCATTGGTAAACGCCGGTTGCAACATTATTGCCGTTGTAACAGCACCGGATAAACCAGCAGGGCGCGGCATGAAAATGACGGAAAGCGCGGTTAAAAAATATGCTATTGAAAAAAACATCCCAGCTCTCCAACCGGAAAAATTAAAAGACCCGACATTCAACGATCAGCTAAAAAATCTGAAAGCAGATATCCAGGTTGTTGTCGCATTTCGAATGCTGCCGGAAATGGTGTGGAGTTCGCCACCACTAGGCACGATCAATCTCCATGGCTCATTACTGCCACAGTACCGCGGTGCGGCCCCAATCAACTGGGCCGTTATTAATGGTGAAAAAGAAACAGGTGTAACAACATTTAAATTAAAGCATGAAATAGACACCGGGGATATCCTGCTTCAACATTCTTTTGCAGTAGGCGAAAATGAAACAGCAGGAGAAGTGCACGATCGAATGAAAGATATCGGAGCGGGGGTTCTCGTAGAAACGATCAAAGGCCTTGCAAACGGAACGCTTACTGAAAAATCGCAAGCAGCTCAACAACCCGGCAACTTAAAACACGCGCCGAAGATTTTTACGGAAACATGCCGTATTGATTTTACTAAATCTGTAGAAGAAGTGCACAACCTCATTCGTGGATTATCTCCTTTTCCTGGCGCTTTTACAAACTTCCGCGACAAGACAATGAAAATTTATCGAAGCGAAAAAGGAACTACAACCGTTGGTGTTAGTGTAAAACCTGGTGAGCATGAAACGGATGGCCGTGGCGTATTGCAATTTGCATGTGCGGATGGTTTCATCCTCGTCGAAGACTTGCAGTTGGAGGGTAAAAAAAGAATGAACGTTGAAGATTTTTTACGCGGCCTGCGCTAGCCCTCTTAAATAAACAGTGTTGCGAAACCGGAAGCATGTTGGAGTTAAAGAATTCGCACATTCGCAATTCGCCATTCGCAAATTCCTAATATTTCACATCAACATAAAACTTCGT
>JACMLR010000390.1 GCA_014379515.1 Chitinophagaceae bacterium | reverse complement strand
ATGGCTTTCGGAGAAACAAAGCTTCCAAAATCAATCGTATCAAATCCAACTTTTAAAAGTGAGTTGATATATCGAATCTTTGTTTTTGTGTCAATCATTTTCTTCCATCCCTGCATGGCGTCACGGGGACATTCGATAAGTTTCATAAGAGGCGAAGGTATCGAATATCGAATATAGAATATAGAATGTCGAATCAGTAGTGTCCGGTAAAAATAAGGTTTCTCGTTTTTTCCGTCTGTAAGTCAGTAAAATCAAGGGGCGGTGTTTAATTTATAAAAGTAAGCCCCCCCTTTCATGTATAGAGTTGGAGTTGCCTGTCTTGGCTGGTATGTTCGTATTGAAGCAGTGCTTTTTCGGGGTACACTAAAAACTTATACAGATTGATGTAAGTATACAGGTGAAGCCGTATTAAGCCGGCTACATTGGAGAACGACCACTTTCTTTTTCTTGCTTTATCGGCTTTGTCTTTTACTATTTTAATCAGCAGGTCGGCAATTAAGCCGCACCACAATTGTATTTTAATCGCGTTCTCATTATCACCTAAAAAAATTTGAAGATTTAAGTTTCCTTTGATGCGTTTAAAAAATAACTCGATATCCCATCGTTGCTGATAGATTTTTGCAATCGTCACCGCACGCATGGTAAGGTTGTTGGAGATAAACGAAAATTCCCTGTTGTTTACATTATCCCAGAAACGGATGAGCCGAACTTTTTGAACCGGATTGAGATGTGCCTTTTTGGGATTGCCCAAATCAATGAGTGCATCCTGCAGGATCCCTTGTTCTTTATCCTGCTCAGTGACCGGTAATGATTGCCGCAACGCTTTCACCGAACGCGGATGTAAGCGCGTTACCCACATGATCCGTTGCTTTGTCCATTTAATCATTGGCTGGTAACTGTTATAGCCTCGATCCATAACGACAATAGAACCGGTTGGCAAGGACAGCATCGGAAGGAATATTTTATCATTTTCGGTTCCGCGTGTTAGATGAACAAAGCACGGCAGCTGATCTTTGGCACGCACCATCGTATGCACTTTAACGCCTCCCTTCTTTTTACCATTATTGCCATAACTGCCCATGCCGGCCATCACCGTTGAAAACAAACTCACGGTCGTGGAATCAATAATAAATAGCCGGTCGGTAATGGATTTACGCTGCAGGCTGTCCGGTAAACGACCATAGTGATGCCGATAAAGTTCATGAAACAAGGCACCGAAGAACTCCGCGCTCCGTCGTCCATTGGCATCGGCCAGTGTGCTCCTGCGGGGCGTGTAGGTCAGCCCCAGGTGTTTTAAACGATGTGCGTTGGCCTGCAAACCGGTGATCAGTTCCCGAAGAGAACCGCACTGATGAAAAGACGAAAATAACATACTAACCAAGTGGTCATAGGTTGTAAAACGTTTGCAGTACCGGTCACCGCTGTACGCACGACTCAACCTGGAAACGGTGGTGCGTGGAATTAAAGAAAGCAATTGATTGAAAATCGGCTGTCCGGTAAAAAAAGTATTTTTGTTCATATTAGTTGATTGTGTGGTAACATAAAACTAATAAGAAAAGGAGGTGCCAGCACCTCCTTTTCGATTTTATAAAACTATTTTTACCGGACACTACTGATTCTACATTCAACATTCTATAAAAAAAAGATTGCGCCGCTTCGCGGTTCGCAGATCGAGAATAAAATTTACCCTTGTCTATTTTAGAATTTTAGACGAACCAACACCTTTTCACACAAACGCCTGTATTTATTCTGTCTCCTTTATTCTTTATTCTGTATTCTATCTTCAAAATTCCATATTCTACATTCGATATTCGACATTCTCGCCCAATCCCCCCTTTCCCCAACCCATCCCTGCCGTTCACAAATCGAACCCGTTATATTTGAGGATGGCTTTCCATATTTATTGCTTGAATCGCCGTTTACCAATTCGCCTGTTATCCCTGGTTGCGTCGCTTGCCCTGGCAAGCGTCACAAACGGACAATACCTGTTTGAAAACCTGACGCCCCGGGACGGGTTGACCACCCGCGAGGTTCGGGCAGTCTACCAGGACAAGCAGGGTTTTATGTGGATGGGAACGATGAACGGTTTTAACCGATTCGACGGCAACCAGTTCATCGCTTACAATCACTCAACGCCGGCATACCCAAAAACGCTTGGCGAAATTGTAACCGCTTTTGCGGAAGACTCGAACGGTCGATTGTTATTTGGAACCAATAATGGCGTGGGTGTACTACATCGATCCACAGGGGCAATCACCGAATTGCAGGTGAGTGGAGCTAGAAACAAAAAGCAAACAATTGGTGTCAAAGATTTCGCACACGATTCGCAAAATCGTCTTTGGGTGGCTTCAACAAGAGGGATTTTTGTTGGCAATGCAGACGAACTGCGACCCGCGTCCGAACTATACCCGTTTGCTAAAGAATTAGATAGCGTTATTTGTCTTCACTCGGGATTCGTCTTTGATAGTACGCGCAATATTTTCTGGCTCGCAAGCATAACTGGCTTATACTCGCTCGATTTAAAAAATAAGAAACTCACATCCTGGCGGAATAACGGGGATAGCCTACCGATCTATAATTCTAAAAGGTTGAATTCTGTTGCCGTTGCTCCCGATGGAAGTCTTTGGATTGGGTGTGTCGACGAAAATGCTCTCTGGCATTACGATTTTCGTACAGCAAAATTGGAAAAGACATTCAAAGTGAATGAGAATCCAAAGTGGATTCTCACCAACGGTTGCAATAATTTGTTCTTCGATAAACAGGGGCGGCTCTGGATCTCAACCTGGTTATTCACTTCCTTCGTTCGATTACCGGATGGACGTTTTGAAAACGTTCCTTACGACGAAACGCTTCCGCACAGCATTGGTTACGGATTGGTGAACGATGCGATGCAGGACAATTTTGGAAATATTTGGTTGGCCACGATTAATGGTGTCAGTAAACTCCCCGCATCGAGTTATGTACAAAACATAATCAAAACGCCAACGTATCCTTTTTTCTTCACTATCAACTTTGCAAACGTTAATGTAATAGAGCCAACCGACAATGGGATTTGGTGGCTTGGCAAGATGGAAGGACTGGTCAGGTACGATACGAAAACGAAAAAATTTGAGCGTTTTGCGCCACATAAAGATGGTGATCGATGGAACGAGATCAGTGATGTGAAGATTGTAGAACGAGAAGTTTGGTGTGCAACGCTGGGTGGAGTCCAAATCTTCAATCCGCAAACAAAGAAATTCCGACGCCTGGCACTACCCGGTCCAAAAGATCCGCAGCAGGAAATGAATTGGATATTCGTTGACAAAATGAAAGTGGTATGGCTTGCTACATGGCAAAGCGGCGTTTATCGGTATGATCCTGCGAGTAAAGAGATCGACCACTTTTTTACACAGGCCGACAGCACGCAGGTATTCAAACCAAAATTCAGTTACAGCATTCTTCAATTATCGGATGATAAATTATGGATCGGGAATGCAGCGAAAGGGATCGTGATCTATGAGCAAAAAGCAAAAGCATTCACCTTCCCATCACAAAAACTTCTTTCCAACGAAACGATCATTTCGATGACCGAGGGAAGTGACAATAATATCTGGGCCTCGATGAGTAGTGGAATAATGAAATTTTCACCATCAGGCGAATTGCTCGATTCAATTACAGTGGCAAACGGATTGATACGCGCATCACGATATGAAAATCTTTGCATTGATGCTGCCGGTCGTTTATGGACGCGATCCCGTGAGTCATTGTTTTGCATTCAAACAAGAACAAAACAGGTTACGAAAGTTAATATCGACGTCAATTTTTCCTTCAATGATCACTGGAATAGTTTGTTGTATCGCAACAAGCTTTTGTATGGTACGATGTTGGATAATGTTGTTATCATTCAACCTGAAAAATTCCAGCACAATGCCGAACGGACGCCTCCATTAATCTCGGGGTTTCGGGTGTTTGAAGAAGAAACTCCTATCGATCCGAATGAAGAGATACAATTGTCATGGAAGCAAAACTTCTTCTCAATCGATTTTTCCTCACCATTTCATCGGGAAGATGCTACGATTCAGTATGCATACAAGCTGGAAGGTTTCAATACGGATTGGGTATACTGTGGCAGACGGCAAACAGCTGCTTATACGAATGTGCCAAGTGGTTCGTATCGCTTCCGGGTAAAAACAACTGATGCCAATGGCGATTGGAATACGCAGGAACGTGTCATCAATATTCGTATCAGTACCGCGTTTTGGAATACTCTTGCTTTTCGTTTATTTGCCGGGGTATTAGGTGTACTACTTCTCTTGTGGCTATATCGTCTCGGTCAAAAAAGAAAGCGGCAACTGAAAATTGATGCAACAATAGATTACTTCGCAAACTCGGTGTATGGCGAAAACTCGGTGAATGAAATTTGTTGGGATATCGCACGAAACTGTATCGCGCAGCTCCAATTCGAAGATTGTGTCGTTTACCTCCTTGATAAAAAAACAAACCGTCTTGTACAGAAAGCAGCTTATGGTCCAAAAAATCCTAAAGGCCATGAAATCATCAACCCAATTGAAATAGAAATTGGCCAGGGAATCGTTGGAACAGTAGCCGCAACCGGCAAGCCGTTAATGATTGCTGATACGACAAATGATACTCGTTATATAGTGGACGATGAACCACGCTACTCCGAGCTTGCTATTCCAATCATGCATGATAATAAAGTTATTGGCGTAATTGATTCTGAACATTCGCGAAAGAATTTCTTTACGGATGAACATCTGAAAGCATTGAACACGATTGCCTCTATCAGTTCAAATAAAATTGCAGAAGCCCAGGCGGAAGAGCTGGCAAAGGAGAATGAAATAAAATTGCTTGAAATAAACAAAATGCTTGCTGAAAGCCAGTTGATGGCTCTTCGTGCTCAAATGAATCCGCATTTTGTATTCAATTGTTTGAACAGTATCCAGGAATGTATCGTAACCGAAAAATATGGGGAGGCTAGTAAATACCTCAATAAATTTTCCAAGTTGTTTCGTATGGTATTGAACAATTCAGGAAAAAACCTGGTGACGATGAATGAAGAAAAGCAAGTTCTTGAACTTTATCTCGAATTGGAGCAAATGCGCTTTGAAAAGAGTTTTAGTTATGAAATGCAGGTAGACGAGGACCTGGAAGCGGACGAAATCCTGATTCCATCGATGCTTCTCCAGCCCTATGTTGAAAACGCTTTATGGCATGGGCTAATGCATAAAGAGGGCGAACGAAAATTGTACATCGAGTTCAAGCGATTAAATGAAGATGTGTTCCGATGTGTTATTGACGACAATGGTATCGGCAGAAAAAAATCCTTCGAGCTAAAAGAAAAACAAAGTAAGTCGAAGCGACATGAATCGAAGGGACTTAAAATTTCGAAAGATCGAATCGATGTGTTGCAAAAGCAGGGTTTTCATGCAACACTTGAAATGATAGATAAAGAGAACGATAACGGCGAATCTACGGGCACAACCATCGTGGTTGAGTTATCGACATTTTTAAAAAATTAATAAAAGTTTTTATGGTAAAAGCATTGATTGTCGATGATGAAAACAAAGCCAGGAATATCCTGCAACATTATATTATTAATTTCATGCCCGAGATTACCGATATCAAACAAGCGGAATCTGCCGACGCTGCACTTGAGCTGCTAAAGACTTACACCCCGGATATCGTTTTCCTGGATGTTGAAATGCCCCATAAAAATGGATTTGATTTTCTTATTGAATTGAAGGCGCCCGCATTTGATGTCATCTTCACCACCGCATATAACCAGTATGCTATCCAGGCGATTCGCTTTAGTGCGTTGGATTACTTACTAAAACCTGTTGATCCGGATGAACTTAAAGCTGCTGTCCAGCGTCACCTCGGAAAAAAAGAATCTGCGCAACAAAAACAGGAGCTTTATCAGAACCTTGTTCAAAACATTGAAAAGAAAGAAGTAAAAGATTTTAAGATCGCCGTGCCATCTTCGGAAGGAGTTTATTTTTTTATGATAGAAGATATTCTTCGTCTCGAAGCAGAAAGCAGTTATACTCATATACATCTCCGTAACCGCAAACCTTTTATTGCGAGCAAAACACTAAAGCATTTCGAGGATATGCTGGAAGAGTTTAGCTTCATACGCACCCATAAATCTCATTTGGTTAATCCGCGACATATCACGAGAGTGAGTAATGATAATGAATTTGTTTTATTGACTGATGGTAGCAAAGTAGAAGTTTCGAGGAGAAAAAAAGATGAGGTGTTGCAGCAACTGAAACTCCGCTGACCGTTTACTTATCGGATTCATCCATTGACGAATCATTTTTGATGCAAAAGATAGGAGGGGTTTACCTTGCTTGTGCTGAATCGGAAGAATGTGATTGCATTATTATTTCTTATTCCGGAGCAGATTTAAAGAACAAACAATGAAACCTTTTTTCCTCACGATCTCAATTCTTTTAATGTCACTACTCATGCAAGCGCAAGCAAAAACAAAATCTCCCATTGGTGAATACTACCTGCAAGGTGTAATGGAAACTGCATCCGGATTTAAGTTTAACCAGGATTCGACATTTCAGTTCTTTTTCTCCTACGGTGCGCTCGACCGCGAAGGTCAGGGTGTATGGAAAATGAATGGCGATAGAATTCTGCTCAATACTCCCACAAAACCTGAGCACGATTATGTCCTCGTTAAATCGGAAAAGCGAGATATTCCCGGGATAACCGTGAAGATTTCGGGTAGCAGTATTAATTTTTTGCAGCACGTATTTGCCATCCTAAAAACAGGCGACAAGGCAGAAGATGTTCAGGCAAACAGTAACGGTATAATGCAATTCACCGCGACAACTGCGGACAGTATAGAGTTACTATTTGAATTCTGTCCCGAGAAATCCTCCGTTTTTAATTTGAAAGGAAGCTCACACAATTTTTTCGAATTCCATTTTGAACCGTCCATTATGGATGTTGTGTTTAATGAGTTTTCATTGCATCTTGGCAACGACGAAATGACCGGGCCTCACCCATTGGATCCCCAAAAGGAATTTACGTATAAAAAATCCTCAAAAGAATGATGCGTTCACGTTTCGTTGCAATGATCCTACTGCTGTCTTGTTTTAAGAACGCGCAATCTGAGAATGCAATAGGGGTTGGTATCATTCTGCTGGATATTACAAAGATTCGGCACCTTGAATTTCATTCGGACACTTCGAGCGCAAGCATTGCATCAGTAAAATTTGTTGAGAACAATGTCGGCGTGGTCGAACCAGATCCAGGTTCTGCTGAATGGTTTGTTCCGGAACAGTTTTATCCATCATATGATATTTTTGTTCTTCGGGTTGTAACGACCACTTCAAATTGGTTAAAAGTATTTGTAAACAATAATGGTAAAACCTACTGGCTTCGAAGTCAGGAATCTATAAGGTTTATGACTTGGCCTGATTTCCTGTTGAAAAAAGTGAATGCGATTTCCAAGCATGAAATTCTTAAAGCATCAATCAGAACATATCCTGATAGCAAGTCAAAAGCAATCAAGATGTTAGAGTCGAAAGATTGCCTTGATATCCTGGAAATAAAAGGTGACTGGATCCATGTTCAAACAGATAAATCGGATTGCAGTGAAAGTTTGAAACCTGTGCGATCTGGATGGATACAATGGCGGTTCAATAATCAACTACAGATTTCTTACTCATTAGTTATATAATATGCTTCCAGAAAACAGTTCAATTCTATCAGCGTTATTCGACAGCGTGATTGATTTTGTTGCAACGATTCTTTACTATTTTCTGCATCTATAACGCCCTTCAGTAAATGAAGAAAACCCTGTATTTTCTGCCATTCGCTAAAAAGAGTTAACCGTTCGCGAATCGGGTTTGGTTGAAAGGGGTCTTCGATGCGTTATTTGTGGGATAATTAACCTCGTTATGAAACCAATCATTACAGTACTCATTATCTACGGGCTTTACATCATCATTTTAGCTTAACGAATCTAAATTAGCACCATGAACCTACAGGATTCTTTATCGATGGCAGGATGGATTGCCATAGGATTAGAAATCGTCTTATTCTTGATTTGGGTATATAACGTTTTCGGTCCCGGGAACGGCACCGATCCAGCCGGTCGGGGAATGGCGCAATTGTTTTTGATCGGGCTGGTGACCTATATTCTTGCGGGTATATTGTTGCTTCGGCTTGAAAGTTTGTGGACTTCGATTTCAGTGTTGGTAATGTCTGCAATACCGCTAACGTTAGTTATTGTTGGATTAGTAAAATACTATGGGTCGCGGAATACCTGACAGTTCAGCAAGTTTACATTTGATAGTTGAAGTTTTGATGGGAACAACTATTCTCACGCCTGTGCTTACTCTGAACACCTCTTTATAACCCCTGACTTGCCCCGAAACGTAATCTTGACCAGCTAAGGGCACAGCCTGCAAGTACCGAAATCTACCTTTTCACTCCATTGGTTAATCAAAAACCACCATTCGCTAATTGGAACTGGCATCAGTAGATTTCGCGTGCTTTCTTTGTGTAAGAACGATAAAAGCAGATATATGGACGTGATATTAATGATAACAACAACCGGAATGCTCGTGCTACTGACCTTTACGGTTCTCTTATTGATTACCGGGTTTTTAACACGACGCCGCAACTTAACAACGTTGATGGTTGGCGGTATGAAAGATGGAATTGAAGCCAGCGCGATTTTATTATCAGTTGAAGAGACAGGTGTTTATCTGAATCATCGCCCGCAGATAAAAATGCAGATGCAGGTGATCCCGGAAAAGGGAAGAAATTTCGTAGCGGAAGCAAAGGAAATTGTTTCGATCATGGATCTGGCCGCGCTTCGTACTGGAACAATGGTGACAGTGAAATATAATCCGGCAAATAACAGGGAGATCGAATTGGTAAAAAGATAGAAGGGGGGAGGTGGTGTTATGAGCGAGGTCGAGAGCGGAGAGCGATGGAAGGCTATGGGTTTTGCAAACGGAAATCATTATTGTAAAAATATTACGGACGGTTCTTCAGGTGGTTCTGCGAAAGCAGAACCTTTTTTTTCCTAATAGCTCACGCGACATGGTGAATGCGGTACAGATTTGCCGATACAGTCAACCACCGACGTAGTAGCCATAACCGTTTACTAAACTATTTTCTTTATTCTTTTGCAATCAGGTTCCTTTGCGCACTTAAGTTCAAATGAAATATCAATCATATTATGAATACAATCGCAGGGGCCTACAGTAACGAGGCAGTCAATAAGTTTTACGATTTGATTTTTTGTGATCAGCTTACGCAGTACCGGCCAATCGATAAATTGTTATCTCTTTATCCATGGAAGATTCTTTTCAGCAAAAATCCTTCGGCTGCTGAACTGGAGGTATTGGTGGCTGATAAAAATCTTGAATCAAGATTACAGTTGTTAGCCTATCGTGAACTTTCAAAATTTGGCGTTCCAGCAAAAAGAAAAGAATTGATGGGTGTTGTAATCGAAGTTGGGCTTGATGGTGGACTTGATACACTAGCAGCGTATCGGGATGGAACGGCACGTTATATCAACCACTCAGAGAAAATTATTATCTGGGATAGCCGGACATCCGTATCCGATAGACTTATTGAGCAATTGTTTGAAGAGTCGCAAAAAGTATTGCAACATATCGGTCCCTGGACGGGCGCACGACTCGCGCCGCCTACTCTCGGCGATGTACGGTTGAGTTTTTTAGTATCTGATGGTTTATATTTCGGGCAGGGTCCGTTTGATGCGTTGGCCGCAGATGTAATGGGCGGCCCTGTGATTAATGCAGCAACTCAGTTGATGAGTTATTTGACGAGCCACAATAAATCGTAGATTTTGGAAAGTGTATGTCCGCGTGAAAACAATTCATCATTCAAATTATACCGTTCGTTAAGTGAAATAGGCATTTCGCGAAACACTCCGTTCGTCTCGCATTTTTTTGATGTTTCTTTACAGTACAGCAGTCAAGTAATAATCCGCCTTATTTTCTCATAGCACATGTAGTTAGTTTTGGTAGAAACGGCTTCCCGTAAGAAGCCGTTTTTTTTATTTTATTTCTTGATTGAAACATTTTTAGCATGTGCGAATTGCGAATGGCGAATGTGCGAATT
>JACMLR010000389.1 GCA_014379515.1 Chitinophagaceae bacterium | reverse complement strand
TGAAGCGATAAACACCGCGCGCTCGCCAGGTTGTATTCGCAGCAATTTGCTACCAGGGTAAGTCGTACTACGAATGAGGCTATCCGGAATAACCTGAATTGTTGCCGGAATATTAGCCGCGTCTGCCTTGTACAAAATCATGTCTCGGAAATGATAACCCGGGGTGAAATATAATTCCTCCAGCGTGTCGGAGCTGTTTTCGAGATTTAGCCTGACCAGGAAGGTTCGCTCCATTATCCGGAGTGGCAGATTTGGGTTGTATATTCTAAATGAATCATTTTGAAATTGGACGGTCGCAACATCGTTAAGAGTTAAAACTTTCTTCGGGCTTTCTGCAAAATCACATTCGCGAGATAGTAATTTTTGAAACCTGATCTTAGATACATCCAGCCATGAGTTGTCATTCGTTTGTGCAACTGCGAAGGAATAAGCTGACACGAAAAGGCAAACCAGGATGGCTTTGCGAAACAGCTTGCTCGATATGATTTGGTTCATCAGTTTTGGGTTGTTTGCCTCAGTACGATTGTAAAGTACAAATTTTGCAGGATTACATTTGCCCTGGCCACGATGTTAACCAACTGCTTATCTTTGTTCGTATGGCCAACCGCTTGAAGTCGAGTAAAAAGTCGGGGAAACCAGCACCGGACCAGTTAAAGCCAGAGAAGGAAGAGCAGGTTTCGGTTAAGGAGCTGGTTAAGGACGAACGTACCCATAAAATCGCCGGAGCAATCTTACTGCTTGCTGCTTCATTTCTTTTTATAGCATTCGCATCTTACATCGTCACCTGGAAGGAAGACCAGGATAAAGTTCTGAACCATGGGGCATCAATTTTACTTCCATCAGCAGATATAAAAACCGCTAATCTTCTCGGCAACATCGGCGCATACATCTCTCACCAGTTTTTTTTTAATGGATTCGGCCTCGCCTCTTTTTTCTTTTGCTCGTTTTTTTTCGTGATGGGTGCAAACTGGCTTTTTACAAAAAGGATTTTTTCAATTGGCCGTAATCTCCGATATGTGATCGTCGGTCTTGTATTTTTCAGCATTGTTTTTTCATTCGTTACTTCCCGCAATGGTTTTCCGTGGGGCGGTGCCGTTGGCGATATGGTTTCTGATTGGTTGGTGAAATTGATCGGTTTCATTGGCACAGCAGCGTTGTTGCTCGTGGGCGGATTGGCCTATATTATCTGGCGGTTCAACCCCGTATTTAATGTGCCCGATGTTAAAAAATATACTCAGCGAACAACCAACGCCGTCGAACCGAATCCTATTGATGCCGACGATGTGCTGGTCACTGCCGAAGTGATACCAACAAAAGAAGAATCGAAGAAGAATAAAGTCAAAGGAGATAAAGGCATCATTGTCATTCCACCGAAGGCAGATAATGATCCATTGACTGAATTCACCATTACAGAAAAACACGATGGATTAATTAATGTTATTCAGCCGGCTGCTGAAGCCAGGGTTCCGGATGCGGAGACGATTCGCAATGGCATGCTTCAAAATTTAGAAGAAAATGCTGCACTTGAATTAAACCAGCCCCCAATCGATAAATCAAAAAATAAAAAAACTGCCGTCGATCTTGAACTTGAAATAAAGCAGGTTTTGCCCGTGGAAGAACCGGAAGCGGAAGAAGAACTTCCGCTTGAAAAGCCCATATCGATGGAGCCGTACGAACCAACGCTTGATCTTCGTGATTACAAATATCCATCGCTCGACTTGCTCGAAACGCACGGCAGTGAAAAGATTATCCAGGATGCGACAGAATTAGAATCCAACAAAAACCAGATCATCAACACACTGAAGAATTATGATATCGCAATTCAAAAAATCAGTGCAACTGTTGGTCCAACAGTAACGCTATATGAAATCGTACCTGCACCTGGAGTTCGGATTTCTCGTATCAAAAACCTGGAAGATGATATCGCATTAAGCCTTGCAGCACTCGGTATCCGAATTATCGCGCCAATTCCCGGGAAAGGAACGATCGGTATTGAAGTACCAAACGTGAAGAAGACGATCGTGAGCATGAAAACGGTATTGGCATCCGAAAAGTTTCAACATAATAATTACAGTCTGCCCATTGCCATTGGAAAGAAAATCGATAACGAGAATTTCATTGTTGACCTCGCAACCATGCCGCACCTGCTGATGGCGGGTGCAACTGGCCAGGGAAAGTCAGTTGGTGTAAATGCTATTCTTGTATCGCTGTTATATAAGAAGCATCCGTCGCAATTAAAATTTGTATTGGTCGATCCAAAGAAGGTTGAATTAAGTTTATATCGAACTATTGAAAAACATTTTCTCGCGAAACTGCCCGGCGAAGAAGAAGCGATCATCACAGATACAAAAAAAGTAGTCCATACATTGAATGCACTTTGTATCGAGATGGATAATCGGTATGATCTCTTGAAAGAAGCCGGTGCCCGCAATATCAAAGAATACAACGAAAAATTTGTCAAACGTAAATTGAATCCGCAAAAAGGCCATCAATTCCTACCATTCATTGTACTTGTAATCGATGAATTTGCAGATCTTATCATGACTGCAGGAAAAGAAATTGAAATGCCGATCGCGCGTTTGGCCCAACTCGCGCGGGCTGTAGGAATTCACCTTATCATCGCCACTCAACGTCCTTCTGTCAATATTATCACAGGTACAATCAAAGCCAACTTTCCCGCCCGTATCGCGTTCAAAGTTTCTTCTAAAGTCGATTCAAGGACGATTCTTGATGCAGGTGGGGCCGAGCAATTGATCGGGAAAGGAGACATGCTTATTTCCTACAATGGGGAAATATCAAGGCTGCAATGCGTATTTGTTGACACACCAGAGGTTGATAGTGTCTGCGAATTTATCGGTAATCAGCGGGGCTACCCGCAGGCATTCTTATTGCCTGAGTATATCGACGAAAAAGAGATGGAAGGGAAGGACTTTGACCTTTCTGACCGGGATCCCCTGTTTGAAGACGCAGCCCGACTTATTGTTCAAAACCAGGTCGGGTCAACGTCATTAATTCAACGTCGCATGAAGTTGGGTTATAACAGAGCTGGAAGATTGATGGATCAACTGGAGGCAGCCGGTGTTGTCGGCCCCAACCAGGGTAGCAAGGCCAGGGATGTGCTCATCAAAACAGATATGGACCTGGAACAACATATCGCCAATCTTGGATAGCTGGTTAGTGTTTTGTTAATAGACCCACTCCACTTAAACGGATCTGTTTCCACTATCGTCTTAAATCAGATTGACAACCAATATATTTGTAAACATAGATTTTAAAAATACATATGAAAAGATTCTCCCTTTTGCTATTAATTGCCATTGCTTTTTCGACTATCGGCTTTGCCCAAAACAATAGTTTAGGCAACAGCGACCCTGCTGCAAAAAATATTCTAGACGCAGTCAGCAAAAAATTTAAAACATTTAAAGCTGTTCAGGCGGCGTTCACGTTAAAAGTCGAGGACGTTAAAGGAAAGGTCCAGGGCACGAAAAAAGGAACGGTTTTCATGAAGGGTAACAAGTACCGCGTCACCATTACAGGGCAGGAGATTTTTTGTGATGGAAAGGATGTCTGGACTTATGATAAAGCTGCGAATGAAGTTACGATCACACAGCTCGATCAGTCTGGTTCTGCCCTCACTCCGCAAAAGCTTTTTACTAATTTTTACGACAAAGATTTTTTGTATAAGCTGAATGGCGAAAAGAAAGAAGGAGCCAAACTTGTCCAGGAAATTGAATTGACGCCAACAGACAAATCAAAGAATTTTCACAAGGTTTATGTGATGGTTGATAAGAAAGCGCAGACAATTTATAACACCAGGATCATGGAGAAGGGTGGTAATAAATATAGCTACACGGTGAATTCACTCAATGGAAAGGCAGCTGTAAGCGACGCAGTGTTTGTTTTTGATAAGAAGAAATATCCAGGCGTTGAAGAAATTGATTTGAGATGATGTTGGCCTGACATTAAAATACAGAGCAGGAATAAATTCCTGCTTTTTTATTGGCCCCAACGGAACGTGGTGATATCTAGTCCCGCAAGATCCAGAACGCGGTCGACAACCGTATCAGCTACCGCTTCAATCGTTTGAGGCCTGCTATAAAAAGACGGAGTTGCAGGACATATAATGCCCCCAGCGAGCGTAAGGGTTTCCATGTTGCGGATGTGAACCAGGTTGTAAGGAGTGTCCCGCACCATGCAAATAAGTTTACGACGTTCTTTCAACACAACATCTGCTGCCCGGGTAATAAGATCATTGGACATCCCACTCGCAATTCTACCCAGTGTACCCATCGAGCAAGGAGCAATGATCATCGTGTTAAACTGTCCGGAGCCTGATGCAAACGGCGCATTAAAGTCGTTTTTAGAATAAACCGGAACGTCCCAGCGGAGGTAATCTTCATTTTCCAGTTCCGTTTGCCAGACCTGGCGGGCGTTGTCTGTCATTACAATTGCAAGTGCCTGCCATTGGTCCCGGATTGTAAGTAATTTCGAAACGAGCCTGCTGCTATAGATCGCACCGCTCGCGCCCGTGATGGCTAGCACAATTTTATGCATGGAAAAGGAGTTATTTTAATGATGAAATCAAAATTACGTATGCAAACATTGAAAGTCTTGTTTTTGTTGGCTTTGGTACCGGTACTCTTCAGTTCCAGGAAAGCTGCAAATGAATCCAGCAAGACCAAATGGCTCACGCTTGCCCAGGTAACTGATTCTTTAAAATCAGAAAAAAGACCCGTGTTGATCGATCTCTATACTGATTGGTGTGGATGGTGTAAAGTGATGGATAAAAAGACCTATGCGAACAGGAATGTGGGCGATTACCTTTCAAAAAAATTCTATTCGGTAAAGGTTGATGCGGAATCAAAAGACCAAATCACCTGGAAGGGAAAAACGTATTCGTTCAACCCCCAATACCGGACAAATGATTTTGCATTATACCTAACCAGAGGCCAGCTTTCTTATCCAACGACGATTATTATACCTACGGACGGTAGCGAGCCACAGGCGATTCCGGGCTACCTCGAACCAAAAGATTTTGAAATGATAGCAAAGTACTTTGGAGAAGGTCATTTCGGTAAGATTTCTTTCGATTCTTACCAGCGTTCGTTTAAGTCAAGTTGGTAACATTATTTACCAACGATCTGCCAGCGATTCATCCCAAAAAATAAGTGGAATCATTGATGTAGTTGCTTAGCTACAAATGCGCAAACGTTTGCACGAGCGCTAAATCCCGCAATTGTTTAACACATAGTTGATCTCGGTCAATTTCATGGTTTCTGGGTAAAAAAACATACCAAGGGGTAACTATTGTTACAACGTCAACACCCTATATTTGATTTTTCATAGGATAAGGTTTAATGGTTAATGGTATTTGATTAGTGCAGCCCCGCTTCCGGCGGGGCTCCTTTTTTGGGGGTAGGTGTTCTTTTAACTAACGTTGATTCATCGGTATTTTGCGTAGAATAGCAAGCTGGCGCATGTCAAATTTCTGGGAAGGAAGGTTTACGTTATCGGCTTCAAATGGCTCGGCTCGCTCAAGCCTGAAAGAAAAACGATTTCGATTCTTTTTCTTCTGATAGACATAACTGATATCGGAGAAATTATCCTGGTAGATACCAAGGCAAATCACATTGATGTAAAACCTGCCTTCAGGAACATTCTCGATTGTGATGGTATTATTAATGGGGTAGAAGACCCGGCGAACTACACCGGCACCGGAGCCATTGTAACGATCAAAGATCACCAGCACGGAATCGACTTTTGCGCTACTATTGCGGCCATTATTCAATGTAATTGTTACTCGAACACTATCTGGGTCTTCGGCTGCATTGGCCTGGGAGTAGCCAATAACAGGCATCAGCCAGATAAAGAATCGGAATAGTTTCATACGGGCGGTTTAAGGGTAAGAGTTGCATCATAGGGTTTTGATAAAATGATCTTCCATAAATCATCTGCTCAGAATTGCTAATTCTATCTACGTAAAAAAGAGGCCTGTAGTTGGTACTACAGGCCTCTTCTATTGTAAATGAGCGTATTAAACTTCAGCCATATGCGGTATCGCGCTTACTTTGTAGTCGCCTGCATCCAGCCTTTTCTTTGTCTTTTCGAAAGCCTCAAGCGTTTGGCGAATATCGTCATCCGTGTGGATTGCGGTCGGAATCAATCGGTAGATAATATGTCCTTTCGGAATAACCGGGTAGAGAACGATAGAGCAGAAGATCCCAAAGTTCTCGCGAAGATCCATCACCATTGAAGTTGCTTCTTCGACTCCACCGGTCATATAAACGGGTGTAACAACCGAATCCGTTTTACCGATATCGAATCCTTTTTCTCTCAAACCTTCTTGCAGCTTGCGTGCATTTTGCCAGAGTTTTTCTTTCAACTGTGGTTGAGTGCGAAGCAAATGGAGGCGCTTCAAATTTCCAATTACCAATGGCATTGGAAGGCTCTTCGCAAAAATCTGCGAGCGGATATTGTACCGGATATAATCAATGATATTTTTATCGCCTGCAATGAATGCGCCGATGGAAGCCATCGATTTTGCGAACGTGGAAAAGTATAAATCGATTTGATCCTGCACTCCCTGCTCTTCACCAGCACCTGCCCCTGTTGTACCAAGTGTCCCGAAGCCATGTGCGTCATCAACCAACAACCGGAATTCGTATTTTGATTTCAGGTCGGCAATTTCTTTCAATTTTCCCTGGTCACCTGCCATTCCGAAAACCCCTTCTGTAATAACGAGGATACCACCTGCCTGTTGTTTTTCAATGAGTGCGTTTGCCCGTTGCAATTGCTTTTCAAAATCCGCAAGGTCATTGTGTTTATAGACATAGCGATGGCCCGTATGAAGCCGAAGCCCATCCACAATACAAGCGTGACACTCGGCATCGTAAATGATAACATCGTGACGGCTGCAGAGTGCATCAATCAGGCTCACCATGCCCTGGTATCCATAATTCAATAAAATCGCGTCTTCTTTTTGTTCCAGTTCCGCAAGTTCTCTTTCAAGTTGTTCATGCTGATTACTGTTTCCACTCATCATCCGCGCACCCATTGGAAGAGCAAGCCCAAATTCTGCAGCACCATCCGCATCCGCTTTCCGTACTTCCGGGTGATTGGCGAGGCCGAGATAATTATTCAGACTCCACACGATCATTTTCTTTCCGCGAAATTTCATGTGGCTTCCGATCTCGCCTTCAAGTTTGGGAAAAGAAAAATATCCATGAGCACGCTCGCGATGCTGGCCGAGGGGGCCAGAACTCTTCAGTAGACGATCGAAAATATCTGCCATGCATACTGGTTTTTGACGCTGCCCCCGAAAGGACAACAGAAGGGTTTGAAATGCGCCAAAGATAATGATTTGAGCGTTAATTGCTGTCCTACACCCTGCGGGCATCACCAAAATCGATCAAAGATTTCCACTCGTTATCAACCAACCCATTCCCCCAGAATTAATCGTTAAAAAATCTGCACAGCCTATATTTGCGCAAATTGTTTCTCATGCTCAAATGGATTGCTACTCTATTGCTCTTCGTTGTATCATTTTCATTGAATGCTCAGAAATCAACACCAGGAAATACCGCATTACCGCGACCGAAACTGGTGGTTGGCATTATGATCGACCAAATGCGCTGGGATTATCTCTATCGTTATTATGATCGCTACAGCAATAATGGTTTTAAACGAATGATGGGTGAGGGCAACAGTTGCGAGAATACAATGATTCCCTACGCACAAACTGTAACAGCAGCGGGACATGCCTGTGTTTATACCGGATCAGTTCCGGCATTTAATGGTATCATGGGAAACGAATGGTTTGATAAAAGCCTGAATCGTGAAGTGTATTGTGTTGAAGACAAATCAGTAAAAATTGTAGGAGCTGAGAAAGGGGAACCCATGTCCCCCGCTAACTTATGGACAACGACGATCTGCGATGAATTGCGACTTGCTACAAATTTCAAATCGAAAGTTATTGGTATAGCGATGAAGGATCGCGGTGGAATTTTGCCTGCTGGTCATTCAGCAAATGCTGCGTACTGGTATGATGGTGGAACGGGTAACTGGATAACGAGCACCTGGTATATGGATCAACTTCCAACCTGGGCATCCTCGTTCAATGAAAAAAGATGGGTGGATAGTTTTTACCGGAACGACTGGAACACTTTGTATCCAATCAATACATATGTACAAAGTGATATCGATAAGGGTGTGGGCGAAGGAAAATTTGGTCATGAGGCCGCACCCGTGTTTCCACACGAATTAAAATCGAAGACTGGAAAGGATTACGGAATAATTCGGGTAACGCCATTCGGTAATACGCTAACACTGAATTTTTCGAAGGAGGCATTGAAAGCAGAGCAATTAGGGAAAGACGCAATCACGGATATACTGGCTATAAGTTTATCGTCGCCAGATTATATCGGTCACCAGTTTGGTCCGAATTCAATTGAAGCGGAAGACAACTACTTACGATTGGATCGGGATTTAGGAGATTTTTTTGCCTTTCTTGATAAGGAAGTTGGAAAAGGGCAGTACACCGTTTTCCTTACCGCTGATCACGCCGTAGCACATGTACCTGCCTTTTTACGCGAACACAAAATCGCGACAAAAACGTTGACCAGTGTCACCGCTGAAATGAATAAACAGATCGAAGCGAAATTTAATGTTGCCCGCGCCGTTCGTCATTCCGCAAACTATCAACTCTACCTTAATGATCCGGTAATCGACAGCGTGGGTGCCGATATTGGCAAGATCAAAGAGTTTATAATTTCTTTTCTTAACAAGCAGCCCGATCTTTTGATGGCGTTCGATAACGCAAATATCAATGCGGCAAATCTTTCTGCGGACATCAAAGAAAAATTTTTACTTGGTTACAATGTGAAAAGGGCAGGCGATATTCAAAGCATTGTGAAAGCCGGAAATTTTTATGGTGGTGCAACCGGTACAACCCATGGTTCCATGTATCCATACGACGCGCATATTCCGCTGCTATGGATGGGTTGGGGAATCAAACCGGGCAAACTAAATCGCGAAGTGTATATGACTGATATCGCTGCAACGCTTGCGGCTTTATTGCGTATACAAATGCCAAGCGGCAATGTGGGCAAAGTGATCCCAGAGGTACTTAAGTAGAACACCTCGTAATTACTCCTTTTTTAATCTGAGGCGACTGGGTAATTCACCCGGATCGTTAAAAAACGTCCATAATTGGTAAGGACGGTTTGTATGGCACCTGGATGTCGAATACATTTACTTTACAAAATTTTGCCTTATGTATAAACTTACTGTTAGAGTGAAGTGCGTTGGTTTGATGATTGCGATGGCGTTCTGCAGTTTGATGCTTGCTGCCCAGGTTAATCCCGAAGATAAAATTCCACTGGACCCAAAAGTCAAAATCGGTAAGCTTGAAAATGGACTGACTTATTATATCCGGCAGAATAAAAAACCTGAACAAAAAGTTGAATTACGCCTGGTTATAAATGCGGGCGCTATTAATGAAGATGATGATCAACAGGGGCTCGCTCACATGGCGGAACATATGGCGTTCAACGGCACAAAGAACTTTAAGAAGAACGATATCGTTTCTTTTTTACAGGATATTGGAGTGGGATTTGGAAATGATCTCAACGCATATACTTCGTTTGATGAAACCGTTTATATTTTACCAATCCCAACAGACAAGCCCGGAAATCTCGAAAAAGGTTTCCAGGTTTTAGAAGATTGGGCTCACCAGGTAACTTATGTAACGGATGATATTGAAGGCGAACGTTCGATCATCCTTGAAGAAAGCCGGCTTGGCAAAGGAGCTGACGATCGCATGTTTCGAAAAATATATCCCCAGCTTTTCCTCGGATCAAAATATTCAAAACGTTTACCCATCGGCGTTGATAGCATTATCAAAAACTTTCAACCCGATGCGATCCGCCGTTTTTATAAAGATTGGTACCGTCCCAACCTGATGGCTGTAATTGTTGTAGGTGACATCAAACCGGAGCAGGCAGAGCAACTGATTCGCAAACATTTCTCTTCCATGACGAATCCGGCAACTGCAAGAAAGCGTGAACTTGCAGAGGTTTATCCTTATGCTTCAAGCGAGGCGATCATTGCAACGGATAAAGAGGCTACCAATTATTCTGTGTCGATTCAATACCCGTTTGAGAAAGAAGCTCCTTCCGTAACTGTAAAAGATTACAAAGTTGATTTGACGGAACGCATGTTCACTACTTTACTGAATCAGCGGCTCCAGGAATTGACGCAGCGCGAAAATCCACCGTATAATGGCGCATCAACGGGCTTCGGATCGTATGCTCGCGGTTACAAAGGATTCTCAGCCGATGCATACGTTGGAACGGGTGACATAACGAAAGGGTTCAACGCACTTGTTGAAGAGATCGAACGGGTAAAAAGATTTGGCTTTACTGCCAATGAGCTCGACAGAGCGAAGAAAAGTCTTCTTGCTTTCTATGAACGTACTTACAACAATCGCGATAAAAATGAATCAGGTAACTATGTTGATGAATACGTTCAGCATTTTCTTACCGAAGAACCAAGTCCTGGAATTGAAACGGAGTACGGATACGCAAAAGCATTAATTCCTGCAATCACTCTCGCAGAAGTAAACGCTATCAGTGATAAATTCAAAGATCAAAAAAATCGGTTTGTATATGTGATGGGACCTGAGCCCGCCGCGAATGCAAAATTGCCTGCGAAAGAAGAGCTGTTGGCATCGCTGGATGCAATTGCAAAAGCGGATATCAAACAATACGAGGAGAAAGCAATTGCCACAGCGTTAATGGCCAAAATGCCGGTGGCAGGTAGAGTCGTTAGCAAAACGACCAACGCTGTTTTGAAAACAACAGAATTAAAATTAAGCAACGGTATTACTGTTACGCTGAAATCAACCGATTTCAAAGACGACCAGATCCTGATGAATGCCGGTCGCTTCGGTGGAAAAAGTAATTATGCGCTAAAGGATAAATACAATGCGGAATACGCAGTCGATATTGTAAAGAGTATGGGTGTTGGAGAATTTTCTCCCGTAGACTTGCGTAAAGCGCTTGCAGGAAAAGCCGTTGGTGTTAATCCTAATTTCGCAGAAGTTTCCGAAGGCGTT
>JACMLR010000388.1 GCA_014379515.1 Chitinophagaceae bacterium | reverse complement strand
GGAAATGATGATCAGACATTTTTTAATTCACTAACAAGATCCTGCAATACTTTTTTCGCATCGCCGAAAAGCATTGATGTTTTTGGTCTGAAGAAAAGGTCATTTTCAATTCCTGCATATCCCGGTTTCATGCTTCGTTTGTTGACGATAACATTTTTCGCAAGTTCAACCTCAAGAATTGGCATTCCATAGATTGGAGAGTCGGTATCGGTTTTAGCAGCAGGGTTGACGACGTCATTTGCACCAAGGATTAAGACAACGTCTGTGGTCTTGAATTCATCGTTGGCGTTTTCCATTTCCAATAACTTCTCATAACTGACGTCAGCTTCAGCAAGCAAAACGTTCATATGGCCGGGCATGCGGCCGGCAACCGGGTGAATGGCATATTTTACATCCACACCTTTCTCGTTCAACATTGATTCCAGTTCATGACAAATATGTTGCGCTTGTGCAACTGCCAGTCCGTAACCTGGTACGATCATCACTTTGTTGGCGTAACTCATGATCATTGCGGCATCGCTCAATGATATTTCTTTATAATGCCCTTGATCTTTTGGTCCGCTGGCTACTGATTTCGTGCCACCGCCGAAGGAGCCAATCAACACGTTCTTCAATGATCGGTTCATTGCTTTGCACATCAAAATAGTAAGCAATGTGCCCGCTGCTCCAACAAGGATACCACCGGTTAACATCACTTTATTATCATACAAAAAACCACCGCATGCTGCAGCAACACCGGTGAAGGAATTGAGCAATGAAATAACAACGGGCATATCTGCGCCACCAATCGGAAAAACGAAAAACGTACCGTATAATAAGGAGAGAGCAAAGATTACATAGAAATACAATATCATCTGGTCGGGTCGGGTAATTATCATATAGCCAGCAAGCACAACAATGATTCCCAGCAATGCGAGATTAAAAATGTGCTGGCCATTGAATGAAAAATCTTTGATCTTTCCGTTCAGCTTTCCCCAGGCGATTATACTTCCTGCAAATGAAACGGAACCGATAATAAGTCCGAGGAGAATGATAAGCAACGTAGAACCGTTCAATTCGTAGAATAACAATGATGGATCAGCTGCATACACACCAGCATCGCCTGCTCCATGAACCAGGTGATTGAATTCTACGATCGAAATTAGCGCGGCACATGCACCACCCATCCCATTAAAAAGGCTAACCATTTCAGGCATGGCAGTCATTTTCACCTTCCGTGCTGCAAGTGTACCGATGACTGTTCCGATAACAAGTCCTCCAAAGATCCAGGGATAGTTACCAAGTTTGCTACCTTCTTCATCCTGGTACAAAAAAATGGTACCGAAAATCGCGATCGTCATACCCGCAGCAGCAATCAAATTTCCTTTTCGTGCAGTTGCCGGATTAGAAAGCATTTTCAATCCAAGAATGAACGTAACCGAACCTATGAGGTAACAAAGTATCAGGATATTTCCTTCCATAATTATTTATTTCCATTGGAGCCTACCACAATCAATAGAGCATCCATTAAGGCTTCTTCTTTTTAAACATTTCAAGCATTCGATCGGTAACAACAAAACCGCCAACTACATTTAAAGTTCCAAGAATCACTGCAAGTAACCCAAGTGTCAGAGCAATATAATTGTCACTTTCTGCTTTGCCCATAACGATGATAGCACCAATAATTACAACGCCATGAATTGCATTTGCACCACTCATTAACGGTGTATGCAACACGCTCGGTACGCGGCCGATTATTTCAATACCCACAAAGATCATTAGTATAACGATGTAGATCATTTGCTGGTGAAGACTGATCCAATCAAATATTTCCTGCATGTTGTTCTACTTTAAGAAATTGAGATCGTAATTAATTATTGCAATAACTGGTTGACCCGGTCATTCACAATTTTTCCATCGTTCGTGATACATGCGCCTTTCACAAGATCATCTTCCCAATTCAGATTGACATTCCCTTCTTTATCTGTAATCAATTGCAAAAAGTTCATCACATTTTTTCCGTACAGTTTGCTTGCATCTGCGGGCATGGACGCCGCCAACGCGGAATTGCCGACAATGGAAATTCCGTTGTATAAAACAGTTTCATTATTCTTTGTGAGTTCCGTGTTACCGCCCGTTGCTGCAGCAATATCGATTATAACACTTCCGCTTCTCATTGCGGTGATCATTTCGGTTGTGATGAGAATTGGCGCTTTCTTACCAGGAATTTGCGCTGTCGTAATAACGATATCAGACTTTGCAATGCTTTCTGCAATCCGTGCTTTTTGTTTCGCGATAAATTCCGGACTTTGTTCAACTGCATAGCCACCGGCTTTCGATGCATCAGCTGCTCCTTCCACTTCCACAAATTTTGCACCGAGGCTCATTACTTCTTCTTTAACAGCTGGTCTCGTATCAAAAACTTCAACCACTGCACCGAGGCGACGAGCTGTTGCAACTGCTTGCAATCCTGCAACGCCAGCTCCAAGTATCAACAATTTTGCAGGTGCAATACTGCCGGCTGCAGTCATGAACATTGGGAAATATCTTGAATATAAATTTGCAGCAAGTAAAACTGATTTGTACCCTGCAATATTTGCCTGGCTGCTGAGCACATCCATGCTTTGTGCACGAGTCGTTCGGGGTAACATGTCGAGACTGAAACAGGAAATGTTTGCCGCCGCCCAATCCTTCATCAATTGCTGATTGAAGAGAGGCTGATAAACACCGATCAAAATTTTAGGTGACCCGCTTCCGCTTTTAATGGAATTAGTCTCGGGAGTTTGAAGTGAAAGCAAAACTTCGGATGCATTAACGACTGCATTTTTCTCGGCGATCACACCACCCGCTTTTTCGTAATCGGAATTAGTGCTGAATGCGGAAAGACCCGCATCGCTTTCAATAAAGACTTTGATCCCTTTTTTTGTAAGAGATGCTACTGCGTCAGGGAGTAAAGAAACACGGGTTTCAAAGGATGGTTCTTTCAGTACACCGATCGTCATAATTCAAGTGCGCTATTGGTAAAAAATAGTGGCTGAAGATAACGATTAAAATCGGATAGCGAAATCCTGTCTGACTTTGAAAGAGGGATTGAAAAAGAGAATTCCGATCGAAAATAAATCGATCGATAGCATCACTGAATTATGACTTTTAATTTGCCGCCAGGCTTCTTTCATCTCGGCACTCCAGTAGATGTCATCAACAACGATAATGGACTGTGTACTCATCCTTGGAAGTACCTGGTTGAAGTAATTTAATGTTGGTGCAAGCCGATGATTCCCGTCAAGGAATACAAAATCGAGTTGGTCCATTGCTGCGAGCACTTTTGGCAATGTTGTATCGAAATTTCCCAGGACCAATCGAACGTTTTGTAAATCGAGTTGGTCAAAATGTTGAACTGCTTTTTTTGCAATTCCTTCTGCACCCTCGAGCGTAACGACATTCGCTGACCGATTGGCACTTGCCAGGTAGAAAGTAGTAATTCCAAGCGAAGTACCAACTTCTAAAATCGTTGCCGGCTGATACTGGTTCACCATTCGAAACAATAGCTTTCCAAACTTCGGCGGCTTTGCTGCGTTGCGGGCAATTGAACCAATTGTTCGGGTGTTCGTTGACGAATGTTTTGATCCAGCACCAAGGTCTTCCACTTCGATCGTCGTTCTATCCTCTGCTAATTTCTGCCGGAGCGCTTCCACCTGGTCGTAAGTGTAGTAATGCTTTTTGTTATTCAACACATTGGTTATAAAATCGAAAACAAATGGTGAATGAACGCCATGGCCTTTCCCATTCGACGAGGAGAGATAATACTTTATATAGTCAATGAACAATTGAATGTTCACTGAAGGAATTTCAAACCAGTTAGAAAAATAAAATTAGACATACTCATGAACTGATTTTTTACGCTCCCAAATTTGAAATGCATACGGGTACGCGTGTTTTGAATCCTCAGTGAATTTGAG
>JACMLR010000387.1 GCA_014379515.1 Chitinophagaceae bacterium | reverse complement strand
CGTAAATAGACCTCTGACTTTCCTGCAAAAAAATCTTCTGGCTGTTCGTTTCCAGGCAAACTATAGCTGATGTCTTGCCATGTCTGTCCGCCATCTTTTGATTGGAAAATGATGTTGCTTGCTCCCGGGTCAACATTATTTGTTGTGGTTCGATTGGCCGTGATGGATTTTACTCCGTCTTCATAAGCCGTGCTGGTGTATTCATTATTTTGCGTTAATTCTTTTGCCCGATCTGAATTTTGTGTTTGATCAGATAAATACGAACTGGAAAAATCCTGGGCAAATGTCCGTGAGCTAATAATTACCGTTAGTAGCATCAGCAGGATGTACGATTTTTTCAAATGTTTCATAAAAGAAGTTACTTTGGTTTTGTGTAACCAAACGTACGCACCGAATGCACGGGCAAGTGTAAACAGTCTGTAAAAACAATGTAAATGAACGTAAAATCTTTCAACAGCTTCTTCAGGCGTCCCGAACTTAAAACTTTCGCTATTGCCGTAGTATCCCTTTGCACTATTTTTCTTTTAGCGGCTTTCGTTACGAACAGGTCGGACGGTGAATTGATTTCCAAACGAGCGAACATAGCGGTGCGTGCCATCGGGCATGATTTGCTTCTTCGGTCCGGTGATTCCACTTCCATCATTCGTCCTGTCATCGAAAAACCGAACCATGTGTTTCTGCTTGAATTTGAAAACGAGTTTGTATTTCAACCCGACACATTAGTTGCTATTGCCCAGCGAATTCTTGACAAAACAGGATTATCCCGGTATACGGTTACCGTTCACGAATGTGATAGACCCGAGATTGTATATGGATTTGAAATCAATCCACCGATCAACAGCATTATGTCTTGCCGTGGTAGAATTCAGCCGAAAGCGTGTTACACTATTGAAATTGCTTTTGCTGATTTTCCTGACGCGCCTGTTCTGAATTCACAACGTGCTATGATGATCAGCGGTATTCTATCGTTGTTAGCCATTGTGCTGATCAGCAGAAACCTGGGGTCTAAAAAATCAAAGCCTGTGGTGGAGCAGAATGCTTCTATTCAAAATGGAAACAATTCGATTCTTACAATAGGAAGATTTGTATTCGACATCAACCATCAGAGTTTGAGAATGGGCGAAGAAACAATTTCGTTGACAGATAAGGAGTGCAGCATATTGATGTTACTCAATAAAAATATAGGACAACTTACATTACGCGAAGAACTCATTCAGGAAGTATGGACCGATGAAGGTGTTATCACCGGTCGCAGCCTGGATATGTTCATATCAAAGCTTCGAAAAAAATTAAGTACCGATCCTGATCTTCGCATAACCAATGTCCATGGCAAAGGCTACAGGCTTGAGATTGTAAATGACGCTATTGCATAACTGAGGTATAGTTTTTTACAACGATTGAGCGGAAGTCGAGCATCGACCACGAGGGATTCACCCACGCAGTGATCGAAAACATCGATGGCGGATTCAGCGATGCGGAATTGTTGACGCTCACGCGGCCGG
>JACMLR010000386.1 GCA_014379515.1 Chitinophagaceae bacterium | reverse complement strand
TCAGGTTTAGTGCCTCAAATCGACAACCGCTAAGGAATCACTTCAAATTGTTTTTTGTTTTTGGAAAATTCCCGGTTGACGGTTACCTTTGCCTCCCGAAATTAAAGCACAAAAAATTCCGCATTCATGGCTAATCATAAAGCAACTTTAAAAGATGTACGTCAGGCTACTAAGCGCCGCGAAAGAAATAAGTATTATGGCAAAACAACGCGTAACGCAATGCGCGATTTGAAAGATATTAAAACCGCTTCAGAAGCTGGAACAAAGATGACTGAAGTTTCTTCGATGATTGATAAGCTTGCAAAACGCGGCATCATTCATAAAAACAAAGCTGCTAACCTTAAAAGTGGTTTGGCTAAGCGTGTAAACGCCATCGCTAAGTAAGTTTTTCAACAACATATTTTAAAAGCACCTGCCAAACAGGTGCTTTTTTCTTTGCTACACTTCATCATGAAAAAGTTTTAACGGCAGGCTGCAAATTTGGTATTTCCATTAACTTGTAGCCATGAAACAACTTTTCTTTTTATTCTTCGCTGTGTCAACGTTTCTCACTTCTACAGCACAGTCCATCACCACTCGCTTCGAACAGTCTAAAGGAACGCAGTCACCACCCTACAATGAAATTATTACCTGGTGGCAGCAATTGGATCAAAAATCCGGCAAAGTAAAAATGCTGACGATGGGTCCGAGTGATTCCGGTTTTCCACTTCATCTCGTCGTTGTTGCAAGTAATGGTGATTCGAATTTTGAAAATATTCGGAAGAATAATAAACGCGTAATTCTAATCAACAATGGAATTCATCCGGGCGAGCCAGATGGAATTGATGCGAGCATGTTGCTCGTTCGCGATATCGTTGCAAATAAAATTCAGTTACCCGACAACATCGTGCTCGCTATCATTCCTGTATATAATATTGGTGGATGTTTGAATCGAAGCGCGAATTACAGGGTGGATCAAAATGGTCCGGAAGAATTCGGTTTCCGGGGCAATTCTCAAAATCTTGATCTTAATCGCGACTTTATCAAATGCGATTCGAAAGAGGCCCGATCATTCGCACAGATCTTCCATCTCACAGACCCAGATGTATTTGTCGATAACCACGTAAGCAATGGGGCCGATTATCAGCACATCATGACATTGCTGACCTCACAACATAGTAAGCTCGGCGGCATTATGGGCGAATACATGAACAAGACCCTGGAGCCGGGCATTTACGCTTCGATGAAAGAAAAAGGCTACGACCTCGTACCATACGTAAGCTTTGGCGGCAATACACCGGAAGCTGGAATGACTGCTTATTTTGATGGTCCGCGATATAGTAGCGGTTACGCAAGCCTCTGGCATACGTTCGCATTTGTACCAGAAACGCATATGTTGAAATCGTATGACCTGCGTGTTCGTTCTACGTACGAGTTGATGCGTTCGTTCATCGACCTCACCAGCAAAAACAGTAGCGAAATCAGCAAGCTGCGTAAGCAAACCAAAGCATCTGTAAAAACCCAAACAGATTTCCCCGTGAGCTGGAACCTCGATCGCAACAAGTCTGCAGAAGTCACTTTCAAAGGATTCGAAGCAGAACGGAAGCCAAGTAATATCTCCGGCCAACCCAGATTGTTCTACGATCGAACCAAGCCTTACGAGAAGAAGATTAAATATTTTAATTATTTCGACGCAAGAACAACCATAAAAAAGCCGGGTGCGTACATAATACCACAGGGATGGTGGACGGTGATCGATTTGTTGAAGATTAATAATGTCCAGATGCGTCGCTTCGACAAAGACACAACCGTTAATGTTGAAGCTTACCGGATTGACGATTACAAGGCAGCACCAAGACCGTACGAAATGCACCACCTGAACAGTGATGTAAAAGTGTCGGCTACTAATCGAACGATGAAATTCAGGAAGGGGGATTATTATATTCCGATGAACCAGGAGGCTAACCGGTTTTTGATGGAAGTGTTGGAGCCGCAGGCCGATGATTCTTATTTTGCCTGGAATTACTTTGATGGAATTTTAGGGCAAAAAGAAGGTTTTAGCGGGTATGCGTTCGAAGAGATCGCGGAACAATTTTTGAGAGATAATCCGAAGGTTAAAGAGAAGCTCGACTTAAGAAGATCAACAGATACGGCTTTTGCAAAAAATGGTTCGGCGCAATTGAACTATATTTATCAAAACTCACCTTATTACGAACCTGATCATCTCAGGTACCCGGTGTTTCGTGTAATTCAATAATATGCTTCATTCGCGGATTATATGGATTTTACTTTTACTGCTGCCTTTGCAGTATGCCGTTGCCCAACAAGACAGCAAGGACGTCGTTTTCTTCAACCGTCATTTTGTTGCTGAACCCGATTCGAATCACGTTCTGCTCTACGGCAAGCCCAGGCAAGTGAAGGGCAATCATTACCAGGTTACTTTTTATTCGTTTACCGGTCAGATGGTTGGCGTAGGAAACTACAAGGGCAAAAGTTTTCGTACCCGAAATGGCGAATTTCAATACTATCATAGAAATGGACAGATCTACCTTGACGTGAATTATAGTCACGGCATGCTTAATGGAATCTACAAAGAGTTTCATAACAATGGGGTGCTGGCTGATTCAGGCCGCATGGATGGAAATGAACCGGTTGGAGTGTGGAAGTCGTGGTATCCGAATGGACAGTTATTGGAAATAAGACAATTCAAAATTAATTCGGGCTTTCGCGGATCACACTACAGTACATTGGAGGGTGAGTTTGTATCGTGGTTTTCCGACGGATCTTTAAAAGACTCCGGATTTTATAAACAAAACGAAAAAGTCGGCGTTTGGATTGAATGGCTGGAGGACGGCGAAGTTCGCTCCGTCGGCCAATACATTCATGATTGGAAAAAACGCACCTGGCGTTATTATGATAAAAGGGGGAAACTGATTTATCTCCGCAAATTCAAGAGTTTACAAAAAGACCGCACCGGCGAGTTGATAAAGATCGGCTGATATCAATTCTCGGGTTGAGCAATTGGAACCTGGGTGCTTGTTTTCTTCGTGTCGATTTTTCGAAATATCAAATGACCGAGAAGCGCGCACATCACGAGAACAATAATACTGAGATAGCCCACCCATTCAAAATGATGGATCTTTCCATCTGAACCTTTCGTTACAATATAACCGGAAACAATAGCCGCAACAGATGTCCCAATTTGTTGAAAGCTGCTATTGAAGCTCATAAAACTTCCGCGTTGTTCTGGGGGAACGACGTTACTCACCATTGCTTGAGCAGTTACACCACGACCGGTCGACACAACAAACCATGCGGCGAAAAGGACAAGAATTATACTGAACGGAATCGCATTGACGTTTGTGATCACGTACACTAATACTGTTGAAAAGAATATACAGATCAGGAACACCGGCAACTTGCCATATTTATCGGCCATCCAGCCAAGAAAGTTTGCAGCAAAAAATGAAGCGATGCCACCAACGAGGTAAACCATCGGTGTAACAGACTTGGGATAACCATTATTAAATTCGAGATAGGGATTAATGAAGGGGATGATCATGAAATGTCCCATCATTATCAAGCCTGAAAATATAATTGCCATTCGTTGTGTTGGTTGCCTGACAACTATTAACAGCACATCGAGTTTTTGCCTTGCTGAACGACGATGCTGGATATGCTGATCCATTGGTGGAATAAAATAAACAATGAACGGAATGATGATAAACCCAAGCCCACCAACTAAAAGAAAAGGTGCATGCCATGAAAACGCGTTTGCCAGGTAAAGCGCAAAGGGAACACCAATGGTTGAGGCGATGGCAAAGGCAGACATAATAGCGCCCATCGCGCGGCCTCGTCGTTCGTAGGTGTAAATGTCTGAGATGATTGAAAGCACCTGGGCACCGATCAACCCACCGAACAAGCCGGCAACAAGCCTGAAGGCTAACAGTGACCCATAGGTTGGAGCAACACCACACGCGAGCGTTCCAAGCAAAAATCCAACATAAGCAAATAATAAAAACTTCTTCCGATCGTAGCCGTCGACAAAAAAGGCACCGATGAATCCGGAGATTGCTGCGCTGATTGTATAGGCTGCAACGAGGAAACTAAATTGATGGGTGTTGATATCAAAATGCGGCATGAGGTAATTCCCCAGAGGCATCATGATCATGAAGTCAAGGATATGGGTAAAGTTCAGTGCTGCAAGAGTCAGCAGGATAATTCGTTCTTTCCGGTTCATTGTAAAAAATGTTAGAGGCAGGCGATCGATAGTTGGAGACTCGGTGGTTGAAATGGAGGCAAATTTAATGTGCGAAATGTGCAAATATGCAAAATCTGCAAAAGACCGAATTTTAAGGGGCAGGTAACCCTATAATAACTAACATTCATTGATTTATTCATTTGAACCTCATCAGCTTAGTGCCGAAAATGCATTTTGCACATCTGCACATTTGCATATTTCGCACATTATCTCCGTAACTTAGAGATAATTGCTTGTTGTATGAGAAAGTCTATCCTTCTCTGGGGCGTGTGCTTGCTTGCACATGCTTATGCCTACGCTCAAATTGAATCGCTTCAATCGGATGAGATTGATACAGATCATCCATTCACTATTCTTATGGGTGCGTCTTCACCTGTAAATGGCCCGATGACGGCACATCATCCAGAAACCAATGTTCGATACAATGGCAATATCAAGAACTCGTTGCTGCATGGCAATTGGCAAAGTTGGTTTGGTAATGATGTAGCTTTTGAAAAAGGCTCCATGGTAAAAGGAATTCCCACCGGTGAATGGAAAGTTTGGTACCCTGATGGTACGCTTCGGTTTGTAAGAACGTATTCTGCAGATAAATTTCAACGTGTAAAACAGGAATTAAAACGGCGTCATCCAAAGATGCCAGGCTTTCCTATCAGTGATCTGTACGCGAAAGATCGCAATAGCGCGCTGACGCGTCTGCGAAGCAGTTATTCTTTTAGAAATAGCGGAATTAATAATAAGTACAATCCAATCTTTAAAGACTGTCTTCATCACGGACAGTATATCAATTATTTTGAAGATGGTCGATTAAAGGATTCTGGGTACTACCAGAATGGTCTTCGCCATGGGGTTTGGTTTGAGACGGTTGAAGCAGGAACTGCAATCGAGACAGGCGCCTATAAGCACGGACAAAGAAGTGGGACATGGAAAATTATGAACGCACAAAGGAAATTAATCGCACTGATTCATTATAAAAACGGGAAGGCCAGTTGGCAGAAAAATTACTAACAGACATCCGATCCGAAGGACGGCCATCTCGAAAGAGATGGCTTCTTTTTTTTGACCTGATGAAGAATGGGGGAACCGTTCTTCACGCCCTGAAAGGGCAAAATATAATAGCGATGGGCGATAGCCCATCGTTGATGCATGATAGAACACTAGAGCCCTGAAAGGGCGGGATAACCACATAGAAAATTAAAGACCGCGTAAATTTTAAAAGCAATCAATATTTCCCTTCGTAGCACGTATTGAATCGTTATTCGATATTAGTAATTGTCGAGGATGTTATCGCGGCCCTGCAGGGCTGTATCAATTTATCATTCCTTACCCAGGCGGCTGAAAGAATACGCCGCGTTGCGGCTCGCAGATCGAAAACAAAATTTACCGGTGTGTCTTCAATAGGTTTGTTGGATTTTATCCACCATTCCATATCGCCGCAACACCCTGCTGCATTATTCTACCCTGTCTCCTGTATTCACCTCCACATTGCATATTCGCGATCCCAAAAAAAAGATCGCGCCCTTACAGGGCTTAAAATTCCTTCACTCGGCCACGATGGGCTATCGCCCATCGCTATTATATTTTGCCCTTACAGGGCGTAAGAAAAACG
>JACMLR010000385.1 GCA_014379515.1 Chitinophagaceae bacterium | reverse complement strand
ATTGTTCATTGGTAAACACCAGGCTCCTAAGTTCAAAGCCATTAAGATTTGGCATGTTCACATCGGAAAGAATTAAAAAAAGGTTGCGTATCACTTTGGTTAAGATAAGCCAGTGCATCATTTCCATCAACGAAATAAATGATCTTGTTTTCATAGCCTAGTTTATGAAAAATTTCAACCAATATTTCCTGATCATCCAGATCATCTTCGATGACCACAATTGGTCCACTTTTGTTCATTTCATATGATTTTGATTGTTGATGTGCAATTCCTGAACCGGTCATCCGGCAAGGTGTTAAGGCAAAATCAGAGAAATCAGCCTCAGGTTTTCAAAAAAGCTTGAGGTATGCAAGGTAGTCGTATTGAACTGCAAAGTGCCCAACCAGAGGTTAAAATGTACCCAATTCGTAAATTCAGACGCCCGTCGATGCGGGCTTCCAGGGAATTAGGGAAAACCGTGAATGATTGGGACTTTTTGCCGGAACATTGGCATGGTGAGAGAACCAGAAACGGAATTTCTGAAGTAATTTTCAAAAGTTCCGGTTTAGTAGCCTCGACAGGAATCGAACCTGTATCTAAAGTTTAGGAAACTTCTATTCTATCCATTGAACTACGAGGCCGTTGCGGCTTTGGGCTGCAAGGGGGGCAAAAATAATACATTCCGCCATAATCTCCTGCGTCAAATTTGGTATCTTTCGAATCCTTGAAACATTAATTATGAAGAGTTTAATCGCTTTTGCTGCCATTCTGCTGACCGCACTGAGCGTCAGCGCCCAAAACCCGAAAAAAGGCAAACCAACGCTCAATCACCTGGCACTTTATGTTTATAATCTGGAGGAATCGACGAAGTTTTACCGCGATGTGGTCGGACTCGACACGATACCAGAGCCTTTTCACGATGGCAGGCATACCTGGTTTTCGGTTGGTGGACCGAACAGTCACCTGCATTTGATCCAGGGAGCGAAAGCAAAAACTGAACACGAGAAAAATATTCATACCTGCTTCAGCGTGCCTTCGGTGGCAGAGTTTATCAAAGTGCTGGATAAAAACAAAATTACGTATGAGAACTGGGCGGGGGAGAAGCAGGCGGTCACCAAAAGAGTGGATGGGGTAACGCAGCTCTGGTGCAAGGATCCGGATGGGTATTGGGTTGAGATCAACGATGATTACAAATAGGTGTCATGCCGAGCGTAGTCGAGGCATCCCCAGCCGGTAGTTAGCGTGACTAGCGGCTGGGGATTTCTCCACCCTCTTCGCTTCGCGAAGGGAGTCGAAATGACGGGGACCCCTCGGCTTCGCTCGGGGTGACGGCAACTTTTTTAGTTATATTATTTTCGAAACTTCACTCTGTCCAGAATATTTTGGGCAACCTTTTTTCCCACATTCACCCCTGCATAAACCCCGGGCTTGTAGTGAATGCCTGCATATACTCTTGCCATCGCCATTTCCTCTGCCAGTTCATCAAATGAATTGTAATGGCGCTTTGTCAATCCATTGCCGGGCCAGTTTGCTTCTCCATAATAATCTACATCGAAGGAAAAGTTATTGGTAAACACACTGGCGAGCATCACCGAAAGAACACCGCCATT
>JACMLR010000384.1 GCA_014379515.1 Chitinophagaceae bacterium | reverse complement strand
TGTCAAAAATACTGCTGGTGTCGTTATTTATGCGATGAAGTATGAGATGGTGGATGAGAATGAATTGTGAGGACGGTTGATTTCGGTGTTTTTCATGTGCGAATTGCGAATGACGAATGTGCGAATTCCTCTGTGATATTTCTTACTGATTTGGCAGCTCGTTTGCCTTAATAAACACAACTCTTCTAAAGTTACCCGTTTAAACAGGAGGAATTCGCACATTAGTCATTCGGAATTCGCACATGCAAAACACCGAAATCAACCGTCCTCACAATTCATTCTCATCCACCATCTCATACTTCATCGCATAAATAACGACACCAGCAGTATTTTTGACATTCATTTTTTCAAGAATTTTTGTGCGATAGCCTTCTACGGTACGTTTACTAAGAAATAATTTTTCGGCGATTTCCTGTGCAGTATGTTGTTTGCAGATATAGCGGATAATCTCCAGTTCACGATCATTGAATTCTGCTGGCTTTGTTTTTTTCGCATCGGAGAAGCGGCTCTTTACGATCATAGATGCGAGCCGTGCTGAAGTAAGCCGGCAATAGTAATTATTATTTTCATTCACCGTTTGAATAGCCTCGAGAATTTCTAGTTTATCTGCATTCTTAAGAAGGTATCCCTTCGCCCCGGCTTCCAGCATATCAACAATCAGGTTTTCTTCATCAAACATCGATAACGCAATTATTTTTCGGTGTGGCTCGCCTTTTAAAATTTGCCGCGTTGCTTCAACACCGTCCATCAGCGGCATTTTTATATCGGTAAGAATGATATCGGGGTTGAGGGAAGCCGTTTTCTCAATTAGTTCCCGGCCATTTGCTGCCTGTCCCGCCAACTGCAGGTGTTTTTGTTTGGATAACATCAATGCAAGACCATCTCTGAAAATCTCATGATCATCGGCAATCAACAAACTTATTTTATCAGGCATAAATGCTACATCGGAATTTTGATGAAATAACTTGTACCATTCGGAGGCTCGGCCTGGATGTTCAAATATCCTTTAAGAATATCTACCCGGCTTTCGATACTTTTCATTCCAAAACCTTCATTCACCTTTTTCACCTTCTCTACGTCAAATCCGGTTCCATCGTCCTGTGTCAGGATCAGCAGCTCGCCGTTCTCACAACCAAAGCCAAGTTGTAGATTTTTAGCGTGTGCATGTTTGATGGTGTTATGAATGATTTCCTGGATGATCCGAAACACATGTATTTCTTTTTCCGACGCTAAATTAATTTCATTTTTGAAATAAAGGTTGATGTTGGTTCCATGCCTGTTTTTTATATTGGCGACAAATTCACGAAGAGCTTCTGTCAGGCCTTTGCGTTGAAGGGTATTTGGTAACAGATTATAGGAAATCTCGCGCATCGAGCCGATAATTTCGTCGAGATGTTTACCGGCATTATTGATCACTCGCAGATCTTCTGAGCTTGCAACGTCGATGCTATTGATTTGCAATTTTACAGATGAGAGGAGCGGCCCAATACTATCGTGGAGATCCGTTGCAATGCGTTTCCGCTCGTTTTCCTGGATGATTATTTCTGCGTGAATCCGTTCTTTCTGAAGGTTAATATACCGGCGATGATACCGAAGAATGGTAATAATAAAGTAGGTCAGCACAATTCCAATCAGGATCGCGATAATGAGTATAGCACTGAAAAAATTATTTTCATTCGCTTCCATGTTCGACCATATTTGTTTTCACTCGTTTCATAATCACCTACACTTACAGTTCATGGTTCGGTAAAAAAATTCTTCCTCGAAATTTTCTGAGGGATAAGACAAATCGCAATACCATATAAAATATTCGAAAACGCGTTAATATACACTCTTATCTCAAACACTTTTGTCATTAGCACTTTGTTCGTCTTGCTTATTCCTTTTGCTTGTAAAGTGAAGACAAAAATATTGTAGATAAAGAAGATAACCAGCCCAACACAAATAATAAACATCGCATTACGGCTGAGCGATGAAGTTTGATTTTGGTGGACGATGATGTGATTGATCGTTTGTACACTCAATAAAACAATTGTAAACGAGTAACCAATCAGGTAAACAGGATTGAACTTTAGAATGGTTGAGACCACCAAATTCTCAACGATCCAAACAACAATCAGCAATACAAATCCGGCTACGAAAAGCTTTTTAAAATGGTCAAAAACTTTCCAGTAGTAAAATTGTAGAATGAGAATAATACTTTCAAAGAGGTTGAAAAGATGCCAGTCAATGGTTCGCGCCGCCCGGCTTGAAACGGGCACCGCGAACCTGACCAGCAACTCATTGAACACTGATACAAACAGATAGATTAGGAATGGATAATATGAACGCTCTATCTTTCGTAACCGCACCAGTCCTGCAATAGCTGGAAACGCAACCGTTAGGCTAAACAGGAACAGGGTTTGTTTGGACATGCTTTTTTATTTTCCGATTTCACATGGCGGACAAACCTGTCCATTCTCAACTACCTGGCCATCTCCCGGCCGGGCATAAGCTGACGAAATTCCTGGTATGCGAACTGCTGTATTATTGCCAATCAGTTGTGTAATGATATCCTTGCCATTTTTATCTACCGGCACAAGTACCATTTTCAACAAACCCTTTTCATCTTCGGCAAGATACACGCGGATACCGTCGGCACTATCAACATTCAGCAAAAGTGCGATCGCATCGCGATTAAACGTTTCAGCATTTGGAAGATTGAATTTTCGACCGAGGAAATTTGAATCGGTTACTAATCGCCGCAATTGAGCTCTCGCCGATGTGAAACTATCCTGGTACCTTATACCCTGGCTTACGGGTATCACTTGCGTGCGTGCACGCGCTTCATCTAAAGAAATTTTACCGGATTTCTCCGCACAGCTTACAAGAACAATAATAAAACAAAATGCTGCGATGAAGGCTTTCAAAAAAGACGAAATTTTTGGGGTGTTAATCACTTTAGTCGTGGGTTTCATAATAAGTATTGTTTAATGGTTTTCAAGTATAAATGTATGTACAAGTTAACAGCGGCAGTTAAGTAATTATGCCTTAAATCATCCGTAGTTATACGCATACAATTTCCACAACCTAAAAATAAAAAACCAGGCGTGTGGCCTGGTGGATTGTCAACGTGTTTTTGTTGATTAGCCGCGTTTAATATTGCAACCGACGCTCCTGGTTGTTTTTGTCGAAACTGGCTTGCCCGCCAGTGTTTCATTAACGGCTTCTTTGAGATGTTGTCTTTCTACATTTTGCTCATTTGACGGATTATCGTCAATTGCTCCATGATAAACCAGTTTGTTATTACTATCGAATAAAAAACATTCTGGTGTCCGGTTCGCACCAAACGCATCAGCAATCTCATTATTACGATCTACCACATAGTTCCATTTGTAACCCTGCTCTTTTGCATATGCCTGCATATCTGCGAAGCCGTCGCCATCATCACGGCTTCCTTCATTTGAATTGAGTACAACCACGCCAACGCCCTTGGATTGCGCATAAGCAAGAATCTCTTTGGTGCGCGTTTGATTGCGGACAACATAAGGACAGGTATTGCAACTGAACATTACAAGCAATCCCTGTTTGGTTTTGATATCATTAAAAGAAACATCCTTCCCGGAAACGTCTTTCATCTTTACTTCTGCTTTTGGCAAACTCGCTCCGATCTCAAGGTTATCGGGAGCCTGAACTGAAAAAGATAGTGCCGGCAAAAGCATCAGGCTAAACAATAACCTTTTCATATAATGTGGTTTTGATGTTTGATAATTTACTAACTATTCACGAACAACGTAGCCAATTTACGTCAATGGGTTTTACAAGCGATGACCGGTCAGGAATCCCCGGAAACACGCTCATCCGCCATCGCCTTAAGGGCATGAATACTCGCATTCAATTCGTACCCAATCAGCAGAACCAGCGCATTAATATAAATCAGGATCATCAGTACAATCACGGTACCGATTGAGCCATACAGCGCATTGTAGCGGGTAAAATTATTTACGAAAATGGAGAAGCCAATCGTTGCAAGCACACTCAAAATAGCGCCCAGTATCGAACCCGGCGAAACCAGGTTCCATCTTTTTTTCAAAGCGGGAGCATACTTGTAGACAAATGCAAAGGTGAAGAAGATCAAGGCAAACATAAATATCCATCGAAAGGTACTGACGAAAACAACCAGGAATCTGTTCTTGATTCCTAACCAGGTCATAACATTTCCCTGCATGATCAATAGTGCAAGGCATCCCAGCAAGAGACCCATAATTAAAAAAGTGAGACGAATCGCCATCCAACGACTTTGAAGCCCTGTACGTTTCGAATAACCAATCGAAATTTTATTGAATGATCGCATTAATCCCATCATGCCATTGGATGCAAAAAAAACAAGTAACAAAAATCCAAAAGAGAGGAGCCCTACTTTTGCATCACCGAAAAAGCTATCAACAAAATTGATTACGTTTTCATTATGCGTTTTAGCCGGAATGATGTCATGGATCAATGTGTGCAGCTGATTCTGGATGGTTTTTGTTGGAACGAAAGGCAAACTTGGAACAAGCGTGAAAAGAAATAAACAAGTAGGAGGGATTGCCATGATGAAGTTGTAGGCAATGGCTGCTGCGCGTTCATTGAGTCCTTCCTTCTTGACTTCGGCCAAAAAAAATACTGCTACATCGTACAGCGGAACTCCTTTGAACCCCGGTAGGATGATTTTTTTACTTCTGCTGACGATTGCCTGCGTAACCGACCAGCCGATGATTTTTTTTTGAAGCCTTATCATATTAAGAACCTGTATCCTCTTTAGCTGCTTTGAGTTGCTGTTGTTTGTCCTGCGCCTCCTGGAATTGTCTGCGATAAATCAGATGCTGCTCATATGTTTCACTAAACAAATGCCGACCGGAAAAATCACTTTTAGCAACAAAGTAAATATAGTTGGTCGCCGGAGAATTAATAACAGCATTCAATGTTTCTGCCGATGGTGTACAAATCGGTCCTGGGGGTAACCCGGTATTCCGGTAAGTATTATAGGGCGATTCAACAGCCAGGTGTTTTTCATAGATACGTCGTAGGCCGAAATCGCGTAGTGCGAATTTCACTGTAGGATCTGCCTGTAACCTCATTCCTTTCCGGTACCTGTTCAAGTACACACTTGCCATTGTGTCTTTTTCAGATGTTGCGCGTGTTTCTTCCTCTACAATCGAGGCAAGGATATAAGCAGTTTCAGGATTCAATCCACGATCAGCTGCAAGTTTTTTCCGCTCGTCGTTCCAGTAAACTTTTTTTGCATTGAATAGTTTTTTGAAAACGTTGGACGGTTCTGAATTCCAGAAAAACTGGTAAGTATCTGGAAAAATCCCGGTCATTGCAGTACTTGTATCCAGTTGATAATTTCGGAGCGAATCTTTGTTATTCAGAAAGGCAATTACGTCGATCGAATCACATTCGAGTCGTTTGCCCACGAATGCCGCGAGGTCTTCTTTTGTACGAAGTTTTGTGATTACAATGTTTACGGGGGATTGTGTGCCATTTCTAAGAAGACGGGCAATATCAAAAAGGCTCATTCCTTTTTTAATTTCATAGCGTCCGGCTTTGATTTTTTCCGGCAGGCCCATCTTCTTTCCAATAAAATCAAATGCACCCGGAGTGCGGATATAAGAACTGTCCTTAAGTGTTTTCAATACATCTCCGTAAGTTGCTGCTTTCGTTCGAATGAAAAGGTATTTCGATTTGCCGTCAAACTTAGTGGCCGGCATGAATACAAGCCAACCTAAAACCGCGATGATGATGAGTAAGAAGAACAAGATTCCAAAAACGATATTTCGTCGCATAACATAGGTATTGATTCGTAAAATAAATAAAAAACCCTGCCTTTGCCAGCAGGGTTCAATAAATTATGCTAATTCAATTATGGTTGTTGTGGAGGAATGACAGGCGGGGTCGGATTTGTTGCAGGAGCAGTATTCGTTGTTCCTGGTTTTGCGCCTTCACCTCTTGTGTCAATTGTTGCGCTTGTTGGGATGAATATGGCAGAAAGAATACAAAGTGCAGCAATTACAAAAGCAAGCACCCAGGTACCTTTTTCAAGCACATCAGTGGTTTGTTTAACTCCCATGAACTGAGTATTAAAACCCGCAATATTTCCAGCAAGCCCTCCGCCTTTTGGGTTTTGAACAAGAATAAAAAAGCCGATGGCGATAGAAGCAATTACAATCAATATCAGGAAAAGGATCATACAACTACACTTTTAATTGGTCAATTTTGGCTGCAAAATAATCGCTTTTTGCGGGATTCTGCAAACTTAATTTTTGATAGATTTCAACTGCCTGGCCGGTTTTTCCCTGTTTAATCCAGACTTCTGCCATTGCTTCTGTTTCAACGTCATTTGCAGCTATTGATTGTTCGGCCGTTTGTTGAATTTCCGGATCAGGTTCAACTGTTTCGGTCCTGCTGACTACTTCTACTGGCGCGAGCTTTTTCATACTTCTTAGCCAGTCTGTAAAGCTTTTTAGCTGGCGACCAAACTTATCCTTATTAAGATCTTCGGCTTTCAGTCGAATTCCTTGCGAAGCGAAATAATCAATTGTATAAAATGGCTCGAACACCGGTGCACCGTCTTCAACAACGGCCGGTTGATGATCGGCAGGTTCCGCGACAACTGGCGGCGCAACAATCTCCGGTTCTGCGAGTATAGGCGGTGCGTGAGCCTCAACCGGTTTTTCCTCCACCGGATGGATGATGATTGAGGGTTGCTCCACAATTGCAGGTACACCCTGTCGGATGGATCCACTATGTTTAATTCCGTCTTGCGTAAGAAAACAATGGAGCCATAAAGGATTGTTGATATACAACGCTGCGTTTTCCGCGTCGTTCGTATAATCGCTCCCCAATTCCTTGTTTTTTTTCGCGAGGAGTAACCGACCGATGGATGCATACGGGTACTTCTCTACATATGAAGTCAACTGGTCAATTGTTACGTCGTTTAGCGTAGGTTGATGAAACAATTGAGTGACGATGTTATTGATTGCAGTCTGCATACCGTAGATTACCAGTTAGAAAAAATGCGGTTGAAAATTTCGTCTACCATGTTTTGAAGTATCGTTGGTAGAAGCTGCGCTTGTGCTTGTTCTAAACTCAAGCTCGCTGAAAAATCGAAGTTACGCGAAACAGGCGCTTCGAAACTCTTCGTATCGTCGAGCCTGTTTTTAAAAATCACGTTCACGGTCACGATAAGACGGTTTGTTGATGCCTGTTGATCGGATACACCGGACGTGGTTACATTATAACCAGTAACCTCCGCACGAATATCGTAGTCCGCTTCATCTCCCTGGATTTGTGTCAGCCGGGTTTGATTATTTATTTTTTGACGAAGCCGATCCGTCAGTTGCGGACTTAGTTGTGGATTGACATATGGTGCACGATTCTCAATATACTGTACACGAACGGTTTTCACTTCTGCCGGGATACTTACATCGCGGAAACGATAAATTTTGCACGAGCCGAATAAAAAAATGCCTGCAAATAAAATCAAAAGAAGTTTCGTCTTCTTTGAAAACATATTTAATACAAGCGATGAATTTTGATGTGGTTTCAAACTGGATGTTTGTTTACTATCATTCTTTAATATCGTATTCTTTCAACTTGCGATACAGCGTTCGTTCACTAATTCCGAGATCTGCCGCAGCGTCTTTTCTTTTTCCTTTATGTTTCTTAAGTGCCTTAATAATAAGTTCCCTTTCAACATCCATGATATTTAGCGATTCCTCCACTTCTTCATGATGATGAATTTCATCATGTGGCAACACGACTGGTTGGCCTCCGGTCATCACTGGTTGCCTGATGGCCGGTTGAAACGTTTCCTGCGTTTTAAATTGGTTCAGCTCATTAAAGAAGCTTGGGTCTTGCGACACTGCTGAAGGGTTCTGGATGATTTCAACAAACATCTTTTTCAATTCTGTTACGTCTTTCTTCATATCAAAAAAAAGCTTGTACAGAATTTCCCGTTCGTTCGCAAACTCGTGACCATTCGCAATGCTTGCGGGCTGATTTGCAAGAACCGGTAAACGATTCGGATTAGTTTCAGGCAGAAAACGTCGAAGCTGCTCGGAGGAAACATTTTTATCTATGGAAAGAACTGAAATCTGCTCCGCAATATTCTTCAATTCACGCACATTGCCCGGCCACGGATAGTTTATTAACAGATTTTTCGCCTCATCATGTAATAGGATAGGAGCTGCTTTATAACGTTCGGCAAAGTCGACCGCAAAACGAAGAAACAGTAATGGAATATCTTCCTGCCTGTCGCGCAATGAAGGCACGCGAATCGGAACTGTACTCACTCGATAATAAAGGTCTTCACGAAATTTTCCCTGTTGTACCAGTTGGAAAAGGTCTTTATTCGTGGCAGCAATTACCCTGACATCGGTTTTTTGAACTTTGGATGAGC
>JACMLR010000383.1 GCA_014379515.1 Chitinophagaceae bacterium | reverse complement strand
GTCGAATGACTAATGTGCGAATTCCTTCGATCGAAGCTGTTGTTATTTGAAAGATATTTCCCGAGGCAAAAGAAAAACCCACCAGTCGTACCTGGTGGGTTTTTAGTTAGGCGTCATTCTGTTCCAACCTTCCGATAACAGCAATTCAATTTAAAGATCGGAGGGAGGGCCAGAATGACAATATTTTTTCGAAATTAATAGTCTTGTCAAAATTAATCAAGTGATCCCGTTCCCATTTAGGTACCCCGTTAAAACTTTGTCAAGAGAGCGAAAAAAATTATAAAGCGATTTTCTTTTGCACCATCATCTTGCGCAAGTTGATCAGTCCGTAACGCATACGGCCGAGTGCGGTATTGATGCTGCAATTTGTAAGAGAAGCAATTTCTTTGAAGCTTAGATCAGCATAATGACGAAGAATGATTACTTCACGCTGATCATCTGGCAGAAGGTCGAGCATTTGTCTAACACGATCATGACTTTGACGCTTCATCATTTTAACATCAGCACCATCTTCAGTAAAGTTAATAACCTCGAAAATGTCGCGGTCGTCACTTGTTTTGATTGCTGGAGTGCGTTTCACTTTACGGAAATGGTCTACACAAAGATTGTGTGCAATACGCATCGCCCATGGAAGAAATTTTCCTTCTTCAGTGTAACGTCCGCCGCGGATCGTGTCGATGATTTTGATTAAAACATCCTGGAAAATATCTTCAGCGAGATACTTGTCTTTAACCAGGAATAAGATAGAAGTGTACATTTTGTCCTTGTGGCGTAAAACAAGGATTTCTAAAGCGTTCAAATTGCCATCCTGAAAGTTTTGGATGAGTTCGTGGTCGGTTTTTAGACGTAAGGAAGAGTTCATAAACTTCTACGGTTTTTTGAAGGTGATAGGATATTATATAAAGGACTTTAAATTAAGCTTGGTTTTTCTGAGTAGAAGTGTAAAAGTTCAATAGGCAGATATTTTTGTTTTCTGTGATATTGTACAAATTACTGACTAAAGATATACACTTTTGCGAAAAATGCAAACTTTAATAAAACTTTTTCAATTTTTACTCAATAACACTTATCATAAAATAATTCTAACCCCTTTCATTGTAATATTTTTGTCGTTCTATGGCTACAAAGAGTACAACTAAATCCAAAAGTTCCGGGGTTTCAAGACTTACAAGTCTTGATGCAATATTTATAAAAGGCGCACGTGTTCATAATCTAAAAAATGTCGACGTATCAATCCCAAGAAATAAACTTGTCGTTGTTACTGGTGTTTCTGGTTCAGGAAAGTCGTCACTTACAATCGATACATTGTTTGCAGAAGGCCAACGGCGTTATGCAGAAAGCTTGAGTGCATACGTTCGTCAGTTCATGGCGCGTATGGTGAAACCCGATATTGATTATATAAAAGGTCTTTGTCCTGCAATCGCGATCGAGCAAAAAGTAATTACCCGTACACCGCGATCAACAGTTGGAAGTATGACGGAGATATATGATTATCTCCGATTGTTATTTGCACGTACAGGAAAAACAATTTCTCCTGTATCAGGTCGTGAAGTTAAAAAGGATGATGTGCAGGATGTAATAAATGCAATCACTCAATTGAAAGAAGGTGATAAAATTCACATCCTCGTTCCGTTTCGTCAACACAAAAATCGAAAGCCCGCCGAAGAGCTAAATATTCTTTTGCAAAAAGGGTTCGTCCGCGTGTACGATAAAGAAATCCAACGGATCGAAGATCTTCTTGAAAAAAAATCATGGAAGCCCGGTAAAGAAACATATGTATTAATCGATCGCATATTGGTGAAATTATTTGATGAAGATGATCTTCACCGTCTTGCCGATTCTATCGGAACCGCTTTTTACGAAGGTGAAGGTGAAATGCTGATCGATATCAATGAGAACCAAAAATTGAATTTCTCCAATCGTTTCGAGCTGGATGGAATCCAGTTTGAAGAACCAGTCCCAAATCTATTTTCATTTAATAACCCCTTTGGTGCATGCCCGACATGCGAAGGATTTAGCATGGTGCTTGGTATTGACGCTGATCTTGTGATACCTGATAAACGACTGAGTGTTTATGAAGGCGCCGTTGCTCCATGGAAAGGGGAGAAGCTCGGGCTTTGGAAAGAACAGTTTGTAAAAGCCGCACGCAAGTTTGATTTTCCCGTGCACAAGCCGATTGTCGATCTCACGCGCGAACAGTATAGAACGATTTGGGAAGGAAATGAATTCGCAAACGGTATCAATGATTTTTTCAAGGAGGTCGAACAAAATCTTTATAAAGTTCAGTACCGGGTTTTGTTGTCGCGTTATCGTGGCCGAACGATTTGTCACGATTGCAATGGCTATCGTCTTCGTAAAGAAGCATTATATATACAGGTCGCTGGCAAGAATATTGGCGAATTATGCGAGATGCCAGTAAAAGACCTGAAGCAATGGTTTGATAAATTACAACTAACCGAATTCGAACAAAAAGTTTCGAAACGAATTCTTATTGAGATCGATCATCGACTGAAAACGTTGTTAGATGTTGGACTTGGATATCTCACCTTAAATCGCCTTGCAAATTCGTTGAGTGGCGGAGAAAGTCAACGAATTCAGTTAACGAGATCGCTCGGAAGCAATCTCACCAACTCATTATATATATTGGACGAACCTTCAATCGGCTTGCATGCGCGCGATACGGAGAAATTGATACGGGTATTGAAAGAACTGCGCGATCTTGGGAACACGGTGGTTGTTGTTGAGCATGATGAAATGATGATGCGTGAAGCAGATCATATAATTGATATGGGTCCGCTCGCTTCCCATCTCGGTGGGGAAGTTGTTGCTGCAGGCGACTATGCCACGATCATTGCAGACGCTGATAGTCTTACCGGGAAATATTTAAGCGGTGCATTTTCAATTGATGCTCCGAAAAAACTTCGCAATTGGAAGCGCTCCATTAAAGTGGAAGGAGCAATGCAGCATAATCTTAAAGATATTTCTGTTGAATTTCCATTAAATATTCTTTGCGTAGTAAGTGGCGTTAGTGGGAGTGGAAAAACAACTCTCGTAAAACAAATTCTGTATCCGGGTCTTCAAAAGATCAAAGGAGAATTTTCGGAAAAAGTGGGTTTGCATCGGGGCATTACTGGAGACATCGATTCAATTACACAGGTAGAAATGGTTGATCAGAATCCAATCGGTAAATCTTCGCGAAGCAATCCTGTAACCTATATTAAAGCGTATGACGAAATCCGGGAGTTGTATGCATCGCAACCGCTCAGCAAGTTGCGCGGCTTTCTGCCAAAACATTTTTCTTTTAACGTAGATGGTGGGCGCTGCGATACGTGCAAAGGGGAAGGTGAGCAAATTGTCGAAATGCAGTTTCTTGCTGATGTGCATCTGACGTGTGAAGTTTGTGGTGGCAAACGATTTAAAGAAGAAGTCCTCGAAGTGACCTATAAAAGTAAAAGCATCTTCGATGTTCTTGATATGAGTGTGGATGAAGCGCTTGAATTTTTCTATAGTGAAAAGGACATCATTACAAAAGTTAAACCACTCAGTGATGTTGGGCTCGGTTATGTAAAACTTGGTCAGTCCTCGGATACATTATCAGGAGGCGAAGCGCAACGCGTCAAGCTGGCGTCTTTCCTGGGCAAGGGAAAAGCTCAGGGAAATATTCTTTTCATTTTCGACGAACCCACAACAGGCCTTCATTTCCATGATATAAAAAAACTACTCACATCGTTTAATGCATTGATCGATCAGGGCCATTCCATTCTTGTGATTGAACATAATACTGATGTTATCAAATCAGCCGATTGGTTGATCGACCTGGGACCCGAAGCTGGTGACGGCGGAGGCGAACTGGTTTACGCTGGTATCCCTGCAGAAGTTAAAAGCATAAAACCAAGTCATACCGGAAAATACCTTTCTTAGTAAGAAAAACGCGACGCTGAATATTTGTTTTTGCCTACCGGCAGGATGTACATTCGTTAGAGGCTTCCTACATACTACGTATATGCGAAAATAGTAGGTGTGCTATCATACTAACAAATTGTACAGCCATGAAACGACTTTTTTTATCTTTCATATTGGTGTTTGGAATCGGTGCGTCAAGTTCTTTTTCGCAGGATGCTATCCAGGTTGCGTGGGACTTCTCCGGAGCATTGGGAAGTGAAACAAGTTTAACGCCTACAACGATCGACCCGGATTTGAATCCAGCAACGATAGCAAGAGGTGCGGGGCTTTCTGCTTCCACACTTTCCAACTCCTTCAATTCAACCGGGTGGACAACAAGCAATTCACTTGGTGATGCGATTGCTGCAAATGATTTTCTTGCTTTCACGCTTCAGCCGAATGGAAGCTTTATTTTGTCTCTGTCGTTGCTGGAGGCCGTGTTTCGGAGATCGGGTACTGGCCCCGATAAATTTCAGTGGCAATACAGCATCGACGAATCTGCATTCTACAACCTGGGTACTGAAATTTCATTCACAGGAACGGCTACCAACGGAGTCGCGCAATCGCCGATTGATCTTTCCATTATTACCGCACTTCAAAATGTTAGTGGGGCGCATTTTATCCGCATCCGATTGTATGGATATAATGCCGCCTCTGCCGGTGGGAGCTTTGCGATCGGTCGATTGACCGGAAACGATCTTGCGCTGATCGGATCTTCCAACGCCGTCACCCCGGCGAAATTGCTCAGCTTTTCTGCCCAGCCTATAAATGGACTGGCGCAACTCAGATGGACGGCTGTTAATGTAGAAGATGTTGATTTTTATGAGATCAATCAATCAGACGATGGTGTTCGCTTCATGCCTATTGCGAAGGTGAAAGGATATAATCACAGCGGAACTCAGTCCTACGAATTCATCGATAAGGAATATCGTTCGGAACGAATATTTTATCGGCTTTCTATTATGGATTACAATGGTTCTGTAACTTATAGCCCTGTTATTTCTTTCGCTGGCGCGAAACGAGTTCCAGTCCTATTCTATAACCCAAATGCAAAAACAATTGTAGTAAGTTGGAAAGAAACTCAGCAAGCAGCCATTGTACATTTTGTTGCATTGAATGGGCAGGCATTATTGCAACGAACATTGGAGCTCATTACCGGGAAGAATGAGCTATCAGTAACCAGCTTACCCAACGGAAATTATGTAGTTGTGGTCGTGACTGCTGCAGGCAAATACTCTTTGCATTTCCGAAAAACCCAGTAGAGAGTGAGAGTGAGAGAGAGAGCGAGACCGAGCCGACCGTATTCACTCGCTCTCGCTTCCCGCTCTCGCTTCCCGCTCCCGCTCTCACTCTTTCTTATCCACACTTTAACATCGAGTCTCCTCAACTCTCAGTTTCTTTGTCCGAAATAACAGCATGAAGAGAGCGCTACTTTTTTGTATGATGTTGGTTAGTGGATTGATGCTGCGAGCTCAGCCGGTCTCTTTTCCTCAATTGCTTGGTCTGCTTGATATGACGAACCAGCAAATCGACACGATGATGAAAGCTCGTGAATTCCGACTCCTTCAAAAAGAAGTTGATTCGACCTCTGTTCTGACTTATTACTCCAATGTTGAAAGGGATCCCAAGGCCGTGACCTGGGTGCGATCGATAACAATTCACGACATTCAACTACGTTCCGAATCAAGTCGCCTCGTTACCTACCGAATTTATCGGAAGAAGGAGTATGTCGAATTGCTGGAATGGTTGTTAAAAAATAATTTTC
>JACMLR010000382.1 GCA_014379515.1 Chitinophagaceae bacterium | reverse complement strand
TATTGTATCCGCGGGCAATGACTTTGTCATTCAATACAACAACGGCACCGATCGGAATTTCTTCATCCTCCATTGCACGTTTGGCTTCCTTGATCGCCTGCATCATAAAGTATTCGTCGGTCATGCGTACAAAAGTAGGACAATCATAAATCTCACGGAGCCAACATAAATCGGGGAATTTTCACCTACTTTGCTGATCATAATTGATTCAGATGATTTCAAAAGTCGATATTGAACAAGCGCACAATCGGATAATACCCTTTATTCACCACACCCCTGTGCTCACCTGCGCAGCGATCGATGAACTCGTTGGCGCGTCAGTATTTTTCAAGTGTGAGAATTTTCAAAAGGTTGGTGCTTTTAAATCGCGTGGGGCAATGAATGCGGCATTGTCGTTGAGTCGCGACCAATTATCGAAGGGTCTTGCAACGCATTCTTCAGGCAACCATGCACAGGCATTGGCGCGTGCAGCCAAAATTCTCGGAACACCAGCGCATATTGTTATGCCCCGAACCGCACCGGAAATCAAGAAAAAAGGAGTGGCAGGTTATGGCGCAACAATTTACGAATGCGAACCAACATTGGCGGCCCGCGAGACAACTCTTGCTGATGTGGTTTCTAAAACCGGAGCCACTGAGATCCATCCATTCGATAATAATGAAGTCATAACAGGGCAGGCAACAGCAGCAAAAGAATTGTTTGAGGAAGTTCCGAATCTCGACTGCATCCTGACACCTGTGGGTGGTGGAGGGCTATTAAGTGGAACGGCCTTGGCGGCACACTATTTCTCACCATCAACAACAGTGATCGCAGGCGAACCAAGTGGCGCGGATGATGCTTTCAGATCGATGCAAAGCGGTAAGATCGAAGCGTCGCAATCGAAAACGATCGCCGACGGTCTACTAACGAGTCTGAGTCCACGAACATTTGCAATTATCAGCCAGTTTGTAAAGGAAGTTAAGACTGTGACTGACGAAGAGATTATAGCGGCAATGCGATTGGTTTGGGAAAGGATGAAGATAATAGTGGAGCCCTCAGGTGTAGTACCTCTTGCTGCACTGATAAAAAACAAGAATGAATTTTCCGGTAAGCGAATTGGAATCATCCTGACTGGTGGTAATGTCGACCTCGAGAAAGTTGGAGTATTGTTTCAGTCTGTCTAAATAATTTTCAATGGAAGCGTTTGGATTTTTGAAAGATCAGCGTAGCTTTTTTGAGTCGGGTCAAACCCGCGGTTACGCGTTTCGAAAGCAACAGCTTTTAGCACTTAAAAAAGTCATCGTTGCAAATGAGAAAGCGATTAATTCGGCGCTTTCATCCGATCTAAAAAAAACTCCTGAAGAATGTTGGGTTACTGAAACGGGTTTGTTGATACAGGAGTTAAATCATCTGATCAGCCATCTTCGTGAATGGATGCGGCCAGAACCTGTGGAAACAAACCTGCTTAATCTGCCATCATCAAGTTATCTTCTTCCATCACCCAAGGGCGTTGTGCTTATTATCGGCCCCTGGAATTTTCCTTTGCAATTGTTATTGATCCCCGTTGCAGGTGCAATTGCTGCAGGGAATTGTGTTGTAATGAAACCAAGTGAATTCGCGCCAGCAACGGCTGCTGTTGTTGAGCAGATTATGAGTGCGGTCTTCCCGTCGAATTATGTAAAACTTATCCAGGGCGATGGTGCAGAGTTGGTACCGGCAATGATGAAGGAGTTTCGCTTTGATCATATATTTTATACCGGCAGCATTCCAGTGGGGCGGTCGATTTACATGGAGGCTGCAAAAGAGTTGATTCCGGTCACACTTGAACTGGGCGGTAAAGATCCCTGCGTTGTGGAAAGCGATGCAAATATTAAAGTGGCTGCACGTCGAATTGCCTTGGGTAAACTAACAAATTCAGGGCAAATGTGTGTGTGCCCTGATTACTTACTGGTTCATACAGATGTAAAAGAAGAACTAATCAGCCAGCTGATAATTGCAATCGAGAAATTTTATACGAGCGATCCATCAGCGGCCTACGGCTATGGAAAGATCATTAACGAAAAACGATTTGATAAGTTGGTATCCTATTTGAGCCAGGGTCGCTTAGTTTATGGTGGCAAATATGATCGGTCTTCGCTTTTTGTTGGTCCAGCGTTATTGGAAGATGTGTCCCTGGATGCAGCGATAATGAAAGAAGAAATTTTCGGACCGATCCTCCCAATTTTCAGTTTTCGGACAACGGAGGAAGCGATGACGATCATCCGGAAAAACCCAAATCCACTTTCGTTTTACCTATTTACTTCCAACCGGGAAACTGAAAAGGAATGGCTTGAGCGTGTTCAGTTTGGAGCGGGATGCATTAACAATACGGCATGGCAGTTTAGTAATCATCATCTTCCATTCGGTGGAGTTGGGCAGAGTGGAATCGGAGCTTATCATGGTCGTCAAACATTCGATGTTTTCACCCATAAGAAATCGATTATGAAAACGCCGACGTGGTTTGATCCTGCAATTAAATACCCGCCATTAAAGGGTAAACTGGGAATCCTAAAATTCTTTGTACGTTAGGGAGAACATTCGGATAAGGAAACTTGTTTTGATATTAAATTTTTTATGATGACAGTGAAGCAGCAATTGTTGAAAGCAGTTTATCCAGTTTGGATGTCGATAACGAAAATGCTGGGAATGAACGTAAGAACTGTTACCAATGATAAGACTGCACCGCTTGTTCCTTTTCATTCCCTGATGACCCAATTAAATACGGGAAAGGACCTGGATTTTTCTGAACTGAAAGGAAAGAAGGTTCTTATTGTCAATACTGCAAGCAACTGCGGTTATACAAACCAGTACGATGATTTACAGAAACTATATGGTCAGTTTGAATCGAAGCTTGTGATCCTGGGTTTTCCAGCGAACGATTTTAAGGAACAGGAAAAAGGTTCCGACGAAGACATTGCACAATTTTGTAAAATCAACTTTGGCGTTACATTCCCTTTGATGCGCAAGAGTGTTGTCGTGAAGAACCCTCAACAAAATCCAGTTTTTAAATGGCTGACTAATGCTGCCAGTAACGGCTGGAATAATAAGCAGCCTTCATGGAATTTCAGTAAATATTTGATCAGTGAGCAGGGTCATCTTACAAATTACTTCGATCCGTCTGTTTCTCCTGTAAGCTCCGAGGTAATTGATGCAATCAAAGGCAAATGAGTTCAACAATTCTTATCACGGGTGCATCATCGGGTATTGGGCTTGAACTGTCCCGGGTTTGCGCATCCCACAAACATGATGTTATCCTCGTTGCTCGCTCGGGTGAATTGTTGAATGGATTGTCGGCTGAACTCCAGGAGGAATTTAAAATTCAGGCACATGTACTTTCGATCGACCTGACAAAAGAAAATGCTGCCCTGGAAATTGTTGCATGGTGCGTGAATCGGAATCTTAGCGTTGATATTTTAGTGAATAATGCAGGACTTGGTGATTTTGGTTTTTTTCATGAAAGTGAATGGCAAAGGCAACGTGATATGATTGATGTCAATATCACGGCACTTACTCAGCTGACCCATGCATTCTTACCTCAAATGATCAAACGCGGCAATGGACTGATTGTAAACATCGCTTCAACAGCGTCTTTCCAACCTGGCCCGATGATGAGTGTATACTATGCAAGCAAAGCTTATGTTCTTCATTTCACAGAAGCAATTAGAAATGAAGTAAAGGCTAAAGGAATAAAGGTTATGGCTGTTTGTCCTGGCATCACAGCAACCGGATTCCAAAAAGTTGCCGGCATTAAACCCGGAATTCTTCAAAAAGGAAAAAAAATTCCAACTGCCAGGGAGATCGCTATTTACATTTATGAAGCAATGATGACGGATAAACCCATCGCCATACCGGGATTTATGAATAAGTTAATGACTTCCGCTTATCGCTTTCTTCCAAGAGGATTACTGGTAAAAATTGCAAGATCGATTCAAGATA
>JACMLR010000381.1 GCA_014379515.1 Chitinophagaceae bacterium | reverse complement strand
GAGACATCACGTTTTCAATTTGTAAGAATGTACTCGACGATATGCGCCTCGTTCCCGAGGGAAAAATCTGCTCAACTATCTTAAAATTGTATAATGAAGATGCGATTGTTGTGGAACCTGCGGGTGCATTAACAATTGCAGCATTAGATGATTTCGCTGCCGAGATAAAAGGCAAAACGATTGTTTGCATCGTCAGCGGTAGCAATAACGATATAGATCGAATGCCGGAGATTAAAGAACGCAGCCTTCAATACGAGGGCCTGAAACACTACTTCCTGATTCGCTTTGCGCAACGCCCGGGTGCATTAAAGGAATTTGTTAGTGACGTGCTCGGTCCAACCGATGATATTACGCGATTTGAATACATGCAAAAGACCAATAAAGAAACAGGTCCTGCGTTGATCGGAGTTGAATTAAAAAGCCGCGAAGATTATGACGTTTTACTGAAGAACATGAATCGCTTTCAAATCAACTTTACAGAGCTTAATAAGAATGATAACCTTTTTGGTTATCTCGTTTAACTCGAACTGGCGTTTATTATCACTTGCAGATCTGCCGGGAAATTAATTCTGCCAGCAATTGATTTGCCAGCGGAGTTGGATGACCATCGCCTGGAATAAAATAGGTTTGATTATTAACGTCGAAAGCCTGCGAAGCTTTGATAACGGTAACGCCTGCCTGCTTTAGCGCTTCCATATTTTGTTCGATTAATTCCTTATCAAACACTTTTGCGTCATCCACCTCTTTCCATTTGTATTTATCCCAATAAACAACAACAAATTTTTCGTTGTGTGCAGCTGCAGAATGTTGAATCGTCTTTAGCATATTAAAAACACGATCATAGTCCGACTTCTCTAAACCCTGTGCAGCTTTTCCGGCAACTACTGATGTTGTTACATCTGTAATAAACGTAAAGGAATTGAAAAGCGATAAGTAACGGGTGAGTTTGTATGTGCGGGCAAGACTTGAATGACTGCTTGCCTTTCCCTTAAGCGCAACAGAGTCGCCTGCGACTTCGAAATACGGATCATTCATATTCCATGGATATGCACATTTTGCCCGAAGAATATGGTCGGGGATGAATGAATAAACAAAGCTTCGTTTTGCGCTGGATGGTTTATTGAAGTGATTTTGATAGATGTTGTATGCCTGGTGTGTTCCATAACCCGATAGACCAAAATTCACAGCCGGCGTCTGGCAAAGCTGGCCCGTTTTATAGGCGAATGTTTCGCTATCGCTTATTCCTTCTCCAAAAGTGATACTGCATCCGAGGAAAACAATTTGCGCCGAATCATTGCCGCGTTGGTTATAGGCCGCTCGATGATTTAATCCAATGGAGCTACTACCCGAATCTGGGACCATTGTATATTCGGTATTATAGATGGTATCACCATTGCGGGCAATTTTCGCGGTGATGGTTGCGCCGGTATCTGCAATCATGTATCCTGCGACAGGATGTTGCGTATAAGTGCCGAAGTTTTTATTGCTTTTTAGAGTGAAAGCGTTTTTTTTCAGAAAGAAACGGTAGGCTGTTTCAATTACAACAAGTGTGATGAAAATAGAAAAAATGATGACAAAGAAATTATGCCATCCGCGGCGTTTTTTGATAAGCCGGGTTAGCAGCCAAAGCATTCCAGTCACAACAAGTAAGAAAATAAATTTAGCGTCCATTCCCGGTTTTTGAGGGTGTAAGATTAATTAAAATACCTCATAGATGCAAACGGTTGAAAATTGCTCATTGACGCAGTTTTTTAGCCTTGAGTTTGCGGAGTTGTTGCAACAACGCGCTTAAATCTTTTGGTAGTGGTGCTTCCATTTCTAACCTAGGGCCTTCAGGAAGCGGCAATGACAATTTCCAGGCGTGAAGGGCGAGCCGGTTGAGAATTGGTCGTTCCTCGTCTTCTTTGAGTGATAATTTATAATTCTTTTTGAGCATCGAAAGCCGAATCGGTGTGCCATCACCATAAATATCATCACAAACGATTGGATGCCCTTCGTTTTGCATGTGAACTCGAATTTGGTGTGTTCGACCGGTATGAATTCGAAAACTAAGCAATGAAAATTTGCCGAACTCTTCGATAACTTCATAATCGGTCAGGGAAGTTTTTCCTTTTTGATGGACGATCATCGTTCCTTTTCTTCCCGAATTTTCAATGATGGGAGCGTCGATACTTTTTTTCTTTTCTGCTAATGTTCCACTAACCAGGCCGAGATAGTCTTTGATCACTGTTCTCGACTCAAATGCGACCGATAAAAACTTATGCGTGGCTTCATCCTTTGCGAAAACGATCAGGCCGCTGGTATCTCTATCAAGCCGATGCACTGTAAAGATTTGCGGATAATTTTCCTGGAGTATTCGTTTTAGAGAAATGTCTTTTCCTTCCCTGTCGGGAATGCTAAGCAAGCCCGCCGGTTTGTTAATAACCACCAACAAATCGCTTTCAAAAATGATCTCAGGCTTCATTGGTTGTTTTTGGGGTAAGAATAAAAGAAAGATTGCTACCCCATCTCATTTCGCGATTCAGGAGTTTCGAAAAAGCAGACTGATTCGAGACAGGGTCTTTGCGACTGTAAGTGAAATACTCTATAATATCGAAGCCATTTTTCTCAACAAGATATTTCATAGCAGGTATGGTGGGTTCAAACAGGTGGTCGGGTGTTCGCGAGGTGTCTGTCCAGGTATTGGAAAATTGCTTTTTAATTCCGAGACGGACAAATAGATGTTGCATTCGAAAACTGATCGATCGTTTATTGGGAATGTTGATTACAAGAATGCCATCTTTCTCCAACATTGACTTTGCTTTCTGCACCCATTCGTTAGGATTAGGAACGTGTTCAAGCACATGGCTCATATGAATCAATGAAAATTTTCGTGAATAGTTGAAATCATCGAACTGCGTTATATGTACTGGAACACCTAATTGCTTCGTTACAAAACTGCCCATCTGTTCTGATACATCGAGGCCAAGCACTTCCTGGAAATGTGGTTTTGCTGCGTAAAGAAAAGTGCCCATGCCAGATCCGATATCTAAGGCCGCAGTTCTGCGTTTATCATATTTCAATAAATGATCAACTTCTTTTTTAAACATTGCCACCCCCGATTCACGAATATTATTGAAGTCGTCCATTGAGATATTATCTGCATACTGGTAGTACTCTGCGTAAGCAGCATCAATGAAGTGTTTATTATAGATGGGGCGCGGCGATTGATAAATTAACTCGCAATTGGTACACGTTACATAAGTGTATTGAAGTGAACTACCGAAGCGTTCATACAGGGATGATTGAGAGCTGCCGCAAAAGGGACAGGTGGGCGTCTCCCATCCGTCTGGTATGTAAGGCTTTTTTTCAGTACTCATCGATCGGCGGCTGCAGATTTACGGTTATAGGAAGCGTTTAGGAATTTTAGTAACCGCACTTCCTTCTCGCTTAACATTCTCCACTTGCCGCGGTCAACGTTTTTCTTGGTAAGATTGGCATACATCACGCGGTCAAGGTTCCTGACATCGTATCCAAGTTTTTCAAATATTCGTCGAACAATCCTGTTACGACCGCTGTGAATTTCTATACCTATAACATGTTTATTTTTCGCGTCCGGGTAGGCCAACGCATCGGGTTGAACAAATCCATCATCAAGCATGACACCCTCAGCAATCGTATCGAAATCTTTTTTCGAAACCTGCCTGTCTAGCGTGACTTCATAAATTTTTCTTACTTCGTAACTTGGGTGAGATAATTTTTGTGCAAGTTCCCCGTCATTTGTGAGAAGTAGAACACCAGTTGTGTTACGATCCAGTCGCCCGATCGGGTACACACGTTCAGTGGTCGCGTTCTTTACAATATCCAACACTGTTTTTCGCCCTTGCGGATCTTCGGTGGTCGTGATAAAATCCTTAGGCTTGTTCAGTAAAATATATACCAGGTTCTTCTGCGCAGTTATTTTTTTACCTGCAACTTTCACTTCATCTCCATGCTTTACTTTATAGCCAGGTTCGGTGATTTTTTGATCGTTCACCATAACCTTACCGCTTTTCACAATGTCTGCAGCATCGCGGCGCGAACAAATTCCGGCATGCGCGAGGTATTTATTCAGTGGCATTTGTTCCTGGACTTTTGCCGGCTTTGCTGGCAGGGCGGGATCAGGAATTTTAGTAACCGGAAGTTTAGCGCCGGTTTTTTTCGCCGCAGGAGGCGCTGCTATAATGGGTTTTCTATTATCGGTTTTTTGAATCGGCGCTGGACGATTCTCCTGGGAGCCCCGTGTCGACTGTGATGAATCCGTGGCTCCGTGTTGAGTGCGAAGCGCATACCGTTCGGCCTTTTTCTTGTCAAAGTAAGCCTTCGTCTCCGAGCGAATCTTCTTTTTTTCCTGGCGAATACGTTCTTTCTTCTTTGCGCCTTTTTCGATCTTCTCGGTAAATTTTGCGAACGGTTTGTTTGCCATTTTGCTGATTTGCTGTTTTACAACAGTAATGAATGATTATAATTTATACGAACAAATAACAACGATCAATTTGCGGATCGAGACTTATGCTACGGTATCCACGTTTGCAAGCTGACCACAAGCGGCATCAATATCTTTTCCGCGACTGCGTCTTAATCTTGCATTGACGCGGTTCTTATCGAGATGACTCATGAACGCTTCAACTACATCTTCATCTGGTTTACTAAAACTCGCCTTCTCAATCGGATTGTATTCTATGATATTTACAAGGTCAGCGGGTACCTGCCGATAAATTTTGATTAAGTCGTCGGCATCTTTAATACTGTCATTAAAGTTCTTGAACAGGATATATTCAAACGTAATCTCGTTGCCTGTTTGTTTATAAAAATAGTTCAGGGCATCGATCAATGCTTTGATGTTATTAGTGTCGTTGATCGGCATAATTTCATTGCGCTTCAAATCATTTGCTGCGTGAAGCGACAATGCAAGTTTAAATCGCACCTGGTCATCCCCAAGCTGGCGGATTTGTTTAGCAACACCGGCAGTGGAAACGGTAATCCTTCGTTGACTCATTCCAAGTCCATCCGGAGAACTGATTCGTTCAATTGCTCTCAAAACATTTTTATAGTTGAGAAGAGGTTCCCCCATTCCCATAAAAACGATATTGCTTAATTTTTTGTCGTAGATTTTTTCGCTTTGCTGATTGATCAGTACTACTTCGTCATAGATTTCATCAAACGTCAAATTGCGTTTACGATCCATATAGCCCGTAGCGCAGAATTTGCAATTGAGTGAACACCCAATTTGTGATGAAACACACGCTGTTTTTCTTTCATCCGTCGGGATTAATACTCCTTCAACCAAATGTCCATCATGCGTTTTAAAGCGCGACTTTACTGTTCCGTCGGCGCTGTATTGAGTAGCGTCGATATGAAGTGCTGGTAGCGTAAAATTCTCTCCTAATTTTTGACGGAGATCCTTGCTGAGGTTGGTCATATCAGCAAAACTGTGCGCGTGCTTTTGCCAAAGCCATTCGTAGACTTGTTGTGATCTGAACTTCTTTTCACCAAGGGTTTCAAAGTACTGCTGTAGTTCTTCCAGCGTCAACTCCCTGATATTGTTACCCTTATCATTTAACATGCCGCAAAGGTAATCAATAGCCGCGGCTTATTTTGGAATTGGCTGTTTTGACTGATATTTGGCGCCAAATCGTTACCAAATCCACGATCGGAATTTCGAATGAATACAGCTTATATCATCGACGCCGTACGCAGTCCAATTGGAAAATATGGCGGAACACTTGCTTCCATTCGTCCAGACGACCTCCTTGCGGATGTGTTGATCGCTCTCTTAAAGCGAAATGCGTCCATCGACCTGAACGCCATTGAAGATGTGATAGCGGGAGATGCCAACCAGGCCGGGGAAGACAATCGCAATGTCGCCCGTATGGCGGCACTTTTAGCCGGACTGCCAGTAAGCGTTGCAGGGAATACGGTCAACCGTCTCTGTGCTTCTGGGTTACAGGCGATAATGGATGCCTCTCGCGCGGTAATGTGCAATGAGGGTGAAATATACATTGCCGCAGGTGTTGAAAGCATGACGCGGGCGCCATTCGTACTCGCTAAGTCTTCATCTCCCTGGAATCGGACACCAGAAATGTTTGATAGTACCATTGGCTGGAGATTCACGAACAAAAAACTCGCGGCGCTTCATCATCCCTATTCAATGGGTGAAACCGCGGAGAATGTGGCTAATCAATATAAGATCTCTCG
>JACMLR010000380.1 GCA_014379515.1 Chitinophagaceae bacterium | reverse complement strand
TGGAGTGAGAAATTAGGGAAGAAGGACAAGAATGCACTACAACTCAGTAAACGCGGCGGCACATTGAAATGCCAACAACTGAATGACAACCGGGTTATCATGTCGGGACAGTGCGTTTATTTTATGAAGGGTGAGATAAAATTATAATTGATGTTAAGTAAAGATGAAAAGCGTTTTATAAGATATTGGGAAGAACAACGTATTGGTGGAAAGGCCTCTTATTTTTTATTGTATTCATTGATTGGCACATTTATCATGTCGTTGTTTGTCCTTGTCGTTTTTCTCCTTCTGTTGCAATACTGGTTCTCCTATACATTGCTAGCCGCTGTAACAGGCAGCTCTTTTATTATTTGTTCGATTATGGCCGCACTGGCATGGAGCCAGAATGAAAAGAAGTTTAAAAGACTGATTAAACGCGAAATTGAACGATCAGTATGAATGAGAGCGAGAAACAGAGCGGAGAAACAGAGTGGAGAGCGAGTCTACCCTTCGCTCTCCGCTCTGTTTCTCGCTCTCATTATCATTATTCCAAAAACCTTTCCTTCCACTCTGGCTTCGGTAGCCAGCAAGCTTCTTTTTTACCAAACCACTTGTAGCGGTTTTTCGCTATGAAGTCATACACGGCATCGCGAATGAATTTTGGGACGATGATAAAGCCATAAAGTAATTGCCAGCCGCTTCCAAGCTTTTTCAACATACGAAGCGCACCCGAAGATTTGGTGTACAGGCGATCATCCTCAATCAACATAAAAGAGTTGAACTCGTTTGCGGGCAGGTTATATTTCTTCAGCATCGTTTGTCCATAATCTCCCTGCAATGATCCGAACTGAAACGAATTGGTATGATCGCGCTTCAAAACAAACTGTACTGAATTGCTACACAAATTACAAACCCCATCAAAAAGAATGACTGTTTTCCGATCGCTCATACGCAAAGATAAAGAAGTGCCTGCCCGGAATCGCCGACCAATACGCATTCGAGCCAACGAACTCAGTTATTAATCGTACTTTTTACTTCCCAAACTAGCCTGCTCAATGCTTCGTTACAAATCGATACTGGTAGCTTTATTTTTACAACTCGCAGTTGTCGCAGCCACCGCTCAACGTAGTATTAACAAGGATTCGATAACTGCCTTCCGGATGTTTGACATAGCCGAAGCCTTCTTCACCAATGGACAATACGATTCCGCACATTACTATTGCGACCGAATGGAAGCGTTCAGCAAACTCCGAAATTACCCGAGAGGTCAGGCCTACGCATTGATTAAAAAGACTGATATCTATATTGATCAGGATATTCTTTTAAAAGCTGCCGCCCTTCCTGCAATCACTACAAATTTTGGTCACCAATTAAAAGATTCTTTGATTGTAGCAATTGCGGGAAAGCAGACTGCACAAATCGCGATGTACAGTCAGCGCCATGATGAAGCCATTGCAACATTTGAAAAACATATTAAAAGCTATTTTCGACATCATCCTTCCAAATACGCAGCGTTGGCCTACAGTGACCTTGCATATTCACTGGGCGAAAATGGAGATCTGCCTTCCAGTGCTGCCAACCTGTTGGAGTCGATTAAAGTGTATGAAACGCTCGATCTCGACAATTACGGCGACCGCGCAATTGCATTAAACAATCTATCATCAATTTATTACGAGCTCAAACAAAAAGACAAAGCAATCGAGTATGCGAAGAAGTCGCTTTTTTTCCGAGAGAAGGCAGGTGATATTGCGAAGCTTTCATTGGGATGTTGCAATATCAGCCAGATGTATCTTGGAGTGGACAGCGCTGAAGCCAGCCGCTATCTTGATCTCTGCGTTAAATATGCGGAGCAATCAAAGGATGAGTCACGGATCATTCACGCATACGTGACAAGTGCACAGATTGCAAACGGGCGACAGGATCGCAGCACTGCGGTTCAATTTGAACTTAAAGCAATCTCACTTCTTGAAAAAAGTAAAAAGATGCCAAGGATGCTGACGCGGCGTTATATCTCCGTCGGCATGAGCTATGCAAAATCAGGTACTGATTCCCTGATCGCGCTGCAATATTTCTCCAGGGCGCTGGATCGATCGCGGGAAATGAATGATAAATACAACCTGCGGGATGTGTACAATGAACTGGCCGCTTTTTACCGTCATCATAACGATTTTGAAAAGGCATTCGGGTATTTCGTTAAACATATTTCCTATCGGGATAGCATCATCAACAGCAATACAACATCGAATATCGCTGAGCTCGAAAAAAAATACGAGACATCCAAGAAAGACAATGAGATTACGACATTGAACGCAGACCAGCGAATCAATCAATTGCAAATTGAAAAGCAAAAGGCATTGCTTGCAGCTAATTTCCTGGAAGCGCAACGAAAAGAAGATGAGATTCAACTGTTATCAAAAGCACAGGAACTGCAAGACTTAAAAATCAAACAGCAGGAAGAAGCATTATCCAAGCAATTACTGGAAGCAAAAAACAATGAACAACGATTGCAACTTGCAGAACAAGACAGACTGTTCCAGCAAAAGCAATTGAAAAATTCCACCCTTATTCGGAACCTGATACTTGTTGGCGCTGGCCTGCTTTTATTACTCGCCTATTTTCTTTTCAACCGATACCAGCTTAAACGGAAAATCTACGAACATGAATCGCTCCTTGCGGTTCGGAATAATATTGCAAAAGATCTTCACGATGATATTGGTGCATCCCTGAGCAACATTAATATTTTGAACGAGCTGGCGAAGCGAAATCTTGTTCATGATCAAGCCAGGGCGGCATCCTATATAGCCACTGCAGGTGAGGATATTCAACGGATCAGCGAGAGCCTCAGCGATATTGTCTGGAATGTTAATCCACGGTATGACGATCTCAATAACTTATTCATTCGAATGAAACGCTATGCTGCGGATATGCTTGATGGTCGAGGCATTCAATACCAGTTCGAGTTTCCGGACGACGGCGTCGTTTTAACGCTGCCGATGGAAAAACGGCGGAATTTTTATTTGCTATTCAAAGAAGCGGTCAATAATATGGCGCGATATTCTAAAGCAAGAAATGCCCGGATTTCAATCAGTATTGTCGCCAATCAAATCTCGATGCTTGTCCAGGACGACGGTCAGGGTTTCGATACTTCAGTTGCCAGCACAGGCAATGGCATAGTGAATATGCACCAACGAGCACAACAGTCGGGTGCGCAACTGAAAATCGAAAGCAATAAGCATTCAGGGACAAGGGTTGAGTTGGTGATGGAGGGTTGAGAGAATATAGAATATAGAATGTAGAATATAGAATATCGCATGGAGAGCCTTCATACTCCGCACTTCATCCTCCATCCTTCACACAGAAGACGAGTACAGAATACAGTCGTTAGATCTTACAGTTGGCCACACAGCCGCAACGCGGCGTAATCTTTCAGCCCAGGCTGTAAGGCCTGGGTAAGCGGATAAAAAAATGAACCACAGCCCTGAAGGGGTGGAGTATTTTTTTGCATAGAATCGCATACGCCATGCAACATACCGGAAACAGAACGCCAATAATATCAGGTTTCGGACATTTCCCAGCGTTCAGCCCACTCTAACCCTTTCGGTAATTCTTTTGAATTAAACTCCAGATGGATCACTCTTCGAGGTTTGTCACTTGTTGCTTTGGACGACGCGTGAAGAAGTAAGGGTTTCAAAATTTGTATCCCGCATGCATTAACCTCACTGATATATGGAACGCTATTTTGAGTAAGCAGATTAATTTGATCATCTGTGAGTCGATGGTTTTGCGAGCCTGGAATGACTTTCAGCGCTCCATTTGTTTCATCGGTGTCATCAAGATGGATCCTAACTGTAACCGCACTTTTTAAATAATCATCCGGAGGAACCACGCCATGAACGCCAGACTTTTGTGTCCACCCTGTAAATCCCGGGGTTTCCACTCTTTTTTTAACGTTGATTACAATATCCTGGTGCCACGTAACATACCAGTTTGACTCCTGCGTCTTATTAAAGTAAATAGCCTTTGTCAAAAATAGGTTGGGATCGGCCGCTTTGAGAATCGACGATAGGTTTGAATTCATCACAAGAGATTTCAATCCAGGTAGTTCCTCCAACAGATTTCTAACTGCATAACTATCCTCTGATTGTTGAGTTGCTTTGAAATAAGAATAAAGCATATGCCTCATGCGGTTCACTTCCTTTTTAGTGAACACGTGATGAAAAATGCTGTAACCTTTATAAATCAATTTCCGGATATTGCTATGCAATCCATTACTATCAAACTCATACTGATACCTATCAAAAGCTGACTCCAACGTATCCTTAATTCTTTTTTTGAGTCGCTCGGGGGCTATTACTTTAATGTGATCACCAAATCCCAAAATTTCTCTTTCAAGCTCAAAATTCAATTGAACATCTAATGAAAACAGAACCCCTGATGCGGAAGTTTCTATTACTTGTTGCGATTGATGTAACGGTTTAGTTAATATATAGGGTGAGGTTTCTTTGTCGGACAACAAAAGCACCTTCTCTGTTTGGGCATTTTCATTTACCGTTACGCCAATTACATGATCGAGATAATTTTTCAAATTAAAGT
>JACMLR010000379.1 GCA_014379515.1 Chitinophagaceae bacterium | reverse complement strand
TGACAAATAACCAATCTGTGGATTGAATTGATAATCGTTGTAGGCAAGTAGTTTTCGTGCGAACGTCTTTTCAAAATCCTGAACCGCTCTGAGTCCTAATGATGCAAGTTTAGTTGTTACCTGGGAGGAGTTCCGACTGCTTGGATCATTGATAATATTCCGATACAGATTGTTGGCATCGTTAAATGGAAATGCAAGATTTGTTTGAGATTGAATGGATGGATTAAAAGGATTCCGTTCACCAAGATCCATCAAACCTACAACATCACGTGTTTCAGTTGTGGAGCCATTTCTATTGGTAACCCAAACTTCTAAACGCAAAATTTGCACAAGCGAATTCACGCGTGGCAAATCCTTCATTGCATTTTTGAAATTCTCCCGAAAGAATTGTGCAAGTAGAAAGTGTCGATTCTCTTCGTAGTCATTTGCTTTAAACTCAAAGTATGTATTGGTTGCTCCGCCCTGCAATCCAAGGCTTTGCCGGGAAGACTGTTGATTCGCGATCGCCGCAGTGACAAAAAGTTTTCCAAATTGCAATTGAGTTTTGATACCAAACAATTGCTGTGCGCCGGGGATCAATGTTCCTTTTGATGCGAACGAGATATTACCTGCTTCAAGTCTTTTTAGTATCTCATCGTTTGTGCCCGCATAATCGAGTTTTAACTGGTTCTCAAAGTTGAAATTGGCGAGCGTATTATAATTAATCGGAAGCTTCAATTTATCGCCGATGTTAGCGATCACGCTAAGGTTAGCGTTCATGTCGAAATCGAAACCGCCATTTTTTCGAGCGCGTTCAGGTAATGCAGGATTTTTGATATTCTGGCCCTGGTAACCGGCAATGATGTTGACATCACCCTGTGGTCGTATTTCCACTTTGGGCGTTCCATCAGGACCTGCGCCAAAAATGCGATTAAAGAGATTATTGTAAGCATTCATTTTCGGCCTGACCAGTTTTCGGTTCAGGTTATTGAGAATGTTGGAACGTTTTTGAAAATACTCTCTTTCCTGCTTTCTTGCCTGGATGGCCATGAATTCATCGAAAGTGAGATAGGTCGGCTTCCGATAATACTTTGTGCCGATTTTTTCAATGATGAAGTACTGACGGGTGGTTGGGTCGTAAATGATTGAGTCCGTGATGTTGATTGGTGTTCTCAAATCAAGCGACGAGCGACCCGGATTGGTGAATCGGTCGCCATAGCGATCATGAATCGGGTATTTCAACGAATCAGTAACCGGGATAGTATCCTGAAACGGCTTCTCTGCCATTGCGGCAAAGCACGCAATGATCAGGACGGCAGTTAGTACAACCGGTTTGAAAGTGAAATGGACAGGTTTCAGAGACAATCTTTTCCTAAGAATTAGTTAGGTAGAAATCTGATCCGATAGGCTTAAATGTTTTTTAATGCTTTCTTAATGATATCCTCAACGTGATTGAGGGCTGGCTCGGCTTTCAACACTCGTTGAACCGCTTGTTCACCGGTGGGTCTGGCTATGCCAAGTGCAACCAGAGCATTTAACGCATCCTGTTCCAACGTATTGTTTATCAACGTTGAAATATTTAAATTGTAAACGTTTTTAGCGAGTTTGTCTTTCAATTCCAATACGATTCGTTCAGCTGATTTTTTCCCGATTCCTTTGATCGTTTCCAGGAGCCGGACATTACCCTGAACGATAGCGCGAACGATCTCATCTGGCTTCAGGGATGACAACATCATGCGAGCTGTTGCTGCTCCTACTCCTGAGACCGCAATGAGCTGAATAAATAATTCTTTCTCCTGCTGCTCAGAAAATCCATAAAGCGTTTGTGCATCTTCTTTGACCTGAAAATAAGTATGAAGCTGCCCTTTATCCATTGATTGAATAGCCGAATAGGTATTGAGACTGATATGCAATTCATACCCGACGCCGTTTACGTCCACAATAACCAGAGCCGGAGATTTAAAAACAAAGTTTCCTCGAATAAAGGCAATCATAAGGGTGCGAAAATAAGGAAAACATTATACAATGTGCGAATGACGGCCGAGCGATTAAAGTCGATATAAATTGGTTGAACTCAGACTGAAAAAGCTGCTTTAACTTTCAGATCGGCATAAAAACTTCTCTAAAATTTAATCACTCTCTAATTTCATCTCGTACTAGCAGCAATTTCAATTCTGTTAGATTGATGTGTGATAATTTCACAAAGATCCAGCGATGGTTCGCAGAATGTCCTGACTGCAAATCACTTAAAAATATTCCTGTATTTTTATACCTGCTTATCAATAAAGGTTTAAAGATGAATCAAAAAATTACTGCTGCTATTACTGCTGTTGGTGGTTATGTGCCGGAAGACAAACTTACAAATGCTGACCTTGAGAAGATTGTAGATACAAATGATGAATGGATTCGGACAAGAACAGGGATCGAGGAACGCCGAATTCTGAAAACTCCCGGCTTAGCGACATCAGATATGGTAGTTCCCGCCGTCCGCGAATTACTCAACAAACGAGGTATTGACGCAAAAGAGATCGACTGCCTTATCGTTGCAACGGTAACTCCCGACATGTTTTTTCCTTCAACAGCAAACCTTGCCTGTCACAAACTCGGTGCTACTAATGCATGGGGGTTTGATCTACTGGCTGCCTGTTCAGGTTTCCTCTTCGCGTTAACGACAGGAGCATCACTCATCGAAAGTGGACGATATAAAAAAGTAATTGTGGCTGGTGCAGACAAAATGAGTTCGATTATTGATTATAGCGACCGAAATACATGCGTACTCTTCGGTGATGGCGCTGGTGCGGTGCTGCTTGAACCGAATCACGACGGTTATGGTATACTCGACAGTATATTAAGAACCGACGGAAGCGGTGGACAATACCTAAATATGAAAGCCGGTGGTTCATTGAAACCAGCAAGTATCGAGACCGTAACAAATAAGGAGCATTTTGCTTACCAGGAAGGTCAATCAGTTTTCAAGTTTGCTGTCAAAGGGATGGCAGATGTTTCAGCTGAATTGTTGGAACGAAATCATTTGACCGGAGATGATATTGCCTGGCTTGTTCCGCACCAGGCAAATAAACGCATTATCGACGCAACAGCAAGTCGGATGGGGTTAAGTGCCGACAAGGTGATGCTGAATATTCAGCGCTACGGCAATACAACCGCTGCTACAATTCCACTTTGTCTTTGGGAATGGAGGAAACAATTAAATAAAGGTGACAAGATTGTCTTAGCAGCATTTGGCGGAGGTTTTACATGGGGTGCAACGCTTGTTCGATGGGAATATTGATTTAACTAAGCACCCTTTCGCCCTCCCCTATTTGTAGTATTGTTGGATTCACGTCGAGTGATTAGCTTCGGTTTCCATGTCCTTGCCGGTCTAATCCTAAAATCAATATAAACCTCAATCATGAAAATCGTCAAACATATCCTTCATGGGAATGATGGAAAGCCAGTAAATTTTGTTGCCACACCAAACAAGGGCGGCCTGTTTGCAGGAACGTTTCCGAGTTACCTGGTGATGCATTATACGGCTGCAACTACCGCCAATTCAGCGATCAATTGGTTCGCAAACAAAAATGCAAAAGCGTCTGCACATTTACTAATTGCAAGGGATGGAACGGTTACTCAATTTGCGCCCTTCAATACAATTACCTGGCATGCGGGTGATAGTCAGTGGACAGGATTGATTGGCCTTAATCGTTATTCTATTGGAATCGAATTGGTGAACGCGGGAAGGTTACAAAAGACGGGCAATAATTATGTGTGC
>JACMLR010000378.1 GCA_014379515.1 Chitinophagaceae bacterium | reverse complement strand
TGATTTTTCATTTATTCCAATTTACTATCGCGCGGGTTTATTACTATCATGATGCGAGATACGAAGTGAGACCATGAAGGCCACCTTCTCTTCCGAATCCACTTTCTTTATAACCACCAAACGGTGACGTGGGATCGAATTTATTATAAGTATTCGCCCAGATAACCCCCGCTTTCAGTTTTGTTGTGAGATTGAAAATCTTTGATCCTTTGTCTGTCCAAACTCCGGCACTTAATCCATAAGGGGAGTTGTTTGCTTTTTCGATTACCTCTTCGTCCGTTCGGAATGTTTGAATGGTTAGTACTGGTCCGAAAATCTCTTCCTGCGCAATCCGATGGCTTTGAGATACATTGGTAAACAACGTTGGGCGGCAAAAAAATCCCTTCTTTGGAACACTGCATCCACTCTGATAAATTTCCGCGCCTTCTTCTTTTCCAAGTGCGATATACCTGTTGATTATTTCCAGTTGCGCTTTTGAATTGATGGCACCGACGTCGGTGTTTTTGTCAAGAGGATCGCCAACAATAAGCGTTTCAATCCGATCTTTTAGTTTCCGCAAAACTTTATTGTAAACAGATTCCTGCACAAAGAGTCTTGATCCTGCACAGCAGACATGGCCCTGGTTGAAGAATATACCGTTCACGATTCCTTCTACGGCCTGGTCCAGCGGAGCATCATCGAAAATTATATTTGCAGCTTTACCACCCAGTTCGAGTGTAAGCTTCTTACGCGTACCAGCAACCGCTTTTTGGATAATTTTTCCAACTTCGGTGCTGCCTGTAAAAGCAATCTTATCTACATCATTGTGATAAACAAGATCGGCGCCGGTGTTACCGAACCCTGTAATAATATTTACAACGCCTTCGGGCAGGCCGCTTTCCTGGATGATCTCTGCGAGTTTCAATGCAGTTAGGGGTGTCGTTTCTGCCGGTTTGAGAACAACAGTGTTTCCTGCTGCAAGTGCTGGTGCAATTTTCCATGCAGCCATCAACAATGGAAAATTCCAGGGAATGATTTGCGCCGCGACACCCAACGGTTTTGGCGTTTTATTTGGCAATGCGAATTGAAGCTTATCTGCCCAACCGGCATAGTAAAAAAAGTGATTTGCTGCCAGGGGAACATCGATATCCCTTGATTCCCGGATAGCTTTACCGCCATTCATTGTTTCGATGATAGCAAGTTCTCTTGCCCTTTCCTGGATCATTCTGCTGATGCGGAAAATATATTTTCCCCGCTCTCTCGCCGGCATCTTTTTCCAGTATTTATCATAAGCCTGGCGCGCTGCCTTTACAGCCTTATCGACATCAGCTGTATTGCTTTCTGCAACTTCCGAAAGCTTCGCTTCTGTTGCCGGATTAATCGTATCAAAATATTTTCCTGAGGATGGCTTCACGAACTTTCCACCAATGAACAGGTCGTACCGGGAATTTATTTTAATGTGGCTGCTGCTTTCTGGCGCAGGTGCATATTCCCAACCAGTATTAAATTTCAGTTTGGGCTGGCCATTACCGGTACCATTTTTTTTCTTAACAGATGAAGCCATAATTAAAAATTGAATTGGCCAGTGATATTCTCAAGATGGATCAATCTATTGAGAAATAATCCAGGCTTTGATATAAGCCTGTTTTTTCTTTTACTAATTGCATTAAAACATCGTTTGCCAGGCTGCTTGCGCCGAAACGAAACCACTCATTGCTTAACCAATCTTCGCCGAGTATTTCATTTACCATCACTAAATAGTGAAGGGCTAATTTCGATTTTGAAATTCCGCCAGCGGGCTTCATACCAATCATCTTCCCGGTATCGTAATAAAAATCCCGGATTGCTTCCAGCATTACTAATGTAACTGGCATAGTTGCGGCGGGCTGTATTTTTCCGGTTGATGTTTTTATAAAATCTGCACCGGCGTGCATGGCAATATCGCTTGCACGTCGAACTTTATCATACGTTACGAGCTCGCCCGTTTCCAGGATAACTTTTAATCTTGCAGTTCCGCATGCAGCTTTGATGGCAGCAATTTCATCAAACACATAATTGTATTCGCCAGCGAGAAATTTACCACGGCTAATTACCATATCAACCTCGTCTGCTCCTTCGCTCACTGCATATTTCGTGTCCCGGATTTTTACATCTCTTGGTGCTTGTCCACTCGGAAAGGCGCTTGCTACAGATGCAACTTTAATCGCTGAGCCCTCAAGTGCTTTTTTTGCTGTTCGTACCATCGAAGGGTACACACATATTGCGGCAACGGTTGGTAGTCCGGGTAACGCATCATGCGGGTGCCTCGCTTTATAACAAAGTTGGGTGACTTTACCCGGCGTATCCTTTCCTTCAAGGGTTGTAAGATCGATCATATTAAGAACGAGCTTCAGACCGGTAACCTTTGTTTCTTTTTTGATACTCCGCGTCGTAAACCTGGCGGCACGTTCTTCAATACCGACCTGGTCGACAGTAGGCGACTGGCGAAAATCCGGAATTACAACTCGTTCGATTGCTTTACTCATATTTTAATATACTCAAAAATACATTTTTTGATCATCCCAACGATTGACGAGTGTGATGCAATACGGAGGCATACTTAGGAGTCGAAATCTCTGCTTCATCAAAGGCGGTGTTTGAACATTTATCGTTACATTCAACCTCTTTTCCATGATCCATTGAACGCCGATAATTTTTTCCATTAATATGGCTATTCGCTTTTTATTTTCAACCAAAGATTAACAGATATGAGAAAAATCAAACTGCTGGCTGGCGGTTTTCTGCTGCTATTAGGAGCAATGAAGATGCAGGCCCAAACAACTTTTCCCGTCAATGGAGTTGCTGACAAAAGAGAAGGCAGCTATGCCTTTACAAATGCGACCATCGTTAAAGATGGTCAGACCACATTATCAAACGCTACATTAGTTATTCGCGACGGCAAGATCGTTGCGATTGGTACAGGCATCGCTGTTCCAAAAGAAGCAATCGTTATTGATTGCAAAGACAAGTATATCTATCCATCGTTTATTGACATCTATGCAGATTATGGTATCGCAACTCCGCAACGACAGGGTGGGGGCGGTGGATTTGGTGGACCACAACAATTAAACTCAAACCAAAAAGGTGCTTATGGCTGGAACCAGGCACTGCGTACAGATATCGATGGTGCAAGGCTTTTTGCAGTTGATGATCCCAAAGCAAAAGTTTTACGTGACCAGGGATTTGGAACCGTTCTTAGTCACCAGAAAGATGGTATCGCACGCGGCACGGGTGTTGTTGTTACATTGGCGAACGAGAAAGAAAACCTGGTGATTGTGAAAGAAAAAGCCTCGGCGCATTATTCATTTAGTAAAGGCGTGTCTCCACAATCTTATCCGGCCTCAATGATCGGATCAGTTGCGTTGTTGCGACAGACGCATATCGACGGTCAATGGTATAAGAACAATCCGGCTGCTGAAGGAGTGAACCTTACCATGAAATACTGGACCGAACAGCAGTCATTACCACAAATTTTTGATGCTGGTGATAAATGGGCCGCGATTCGTGCCGACAGAATCGGTGATGAATTCGGCGTTCAATATATTATCAAAGGAGGGCTGAATGAATATCAGCGGATAAATGAAATCGCGGCAACCAAAGCGAGTTTCATCATCTCGCTAAATTATCCGCAGGCGATGGATGTTGATGATCCAAATGATGCACGTTTCGTTTCCTTAGCGGATATGAAGCATTGGGAACTTGCACCATCGAATCCTTCTGCACTTGAAAAAGCAAATATTCAGTTTTGTCTTACTACCGCAGATTTGCGTGATCCAAAACAGTTCACCGCAAATTTGCGTAAAGCGATTGAAGCCGGTCTTACTGAAGGTCGCGCACTTGAATCGCTTACAAAAACCCCTGCAAACCTGTTAGGTGTGTATGATAAAGTTGGTAGCCTGGAGACAGGCAAACTTGCCAACTTCATTATTACTTCTGCGCCGGTATTCAGCGATAAGGCGGCGATATTGCAGAATTGGATACAGGGACAAAAGTACAGTGTGAAGGAAGATGCGTGGACTGCAATTGCAGGCACCTATTCCCTTGAACTCAAAGCGCCTGGTCAATCGCAAAAATCCTTCAAGCTGGATGTCAAAGCCAATAATGCAGCTTCTGTAATTGGTAAGGATACCGTAGCCGGAAAGTTTTCATTCGACGGAAAGATGGTGAAACTAAGTTTCGCTGAATCGAAAAGATCGCGCAACACGATCCGACTGAGTGGTGTTAGCAATGGCGATGTATGGCAGGGAACCGGTGAGGATAGTGCAGGCACAAAATATCTTTGGGTAGCACGATTTGAAAAGGCCGGTGTTGCTAAGGCCGATAGTGCACGCAAAAGAGAACCATCGAAGCCTGGTAAACTTACATACCCAATGAGCGCGTACGGTTGGGAAGAGCTACCAAAACAAGAAACTCTACTAATCAAAAATGCAACTGTTTGGACGAGTGAGCAAGATGGAAAAATTGAAGGAGCAGATGTACTGGTGAAGAACGGTAAGATTGCACAAGTTGGAAAAAATCTTAGTGATGCAGGAGCAAAAGTGGTTGATGGTACAGGTAAACATCTTACCGCAGGTATTATTGATGAGCACTCCCATATTGCCGCGTTTTCAATTAATGAAGGTGGACAGTCTGTAACATCTGAAGTTCGCATGGGTGATAATCTCAACCCGGATGATGTTAATATTTACAGGCAATTGAGTGGAGGCGTTACGACCTCGCACATTTTACATGGCTCTGCAAATACAATCGGCGGTCAAACGCAATTAATAAAACTTCGCTGGGGCGTTAATGATGAAGCACTAAAATTCCAGGGTTGGACAGGCTTCATCAAGTTTGCCCTGGGAGAGAACGTAAAGCGCTCGTCAAGCACACAGGGAAACACTCGTTTTCCGGATTCGAGGATGGGTGTTGAACAAGTTCTTACGGATGCTTTTCAACGTGCAACGGATTATCAGAATGCAATAAAAAAAGCTACTGACGAAGGAAAAGCAAAGAAGGCAGCTGCAGGCAGCCAGTGGAATTCTGTGCGGAGAGACCTGGAGCTTGATGCATTAGTGGAGATAATGAATAAGCAACGTTTTATTACCTGTCACTCTTATGTGCAAACGGAAATCACGTACATGATGCGTGTGGCGGAAAAGTACGGATTCACAGTAAATACGTTTACGCATATTCTTGAGGGATATAAAGTTGCCGATAAAATGAAAGCACATGGCGCCGCTGCGTCAACTTTCGCGGATTGGTGGGCTTACAAGATGGAAGTATTAGATGCAATTCCACAAGGACCGGCACTCATGCAGCGAGTCGGAGTAAATGTTGCGATTAATTCAGATGATGCGGAAATGGCGCGACGCCTGAACCAGGAAGCAGCAAAAAGCATCAAATATGCGGGCATGAGTGAAGAAGACGCGTGGAAAATGGTTACGATAAATCCTGCGACGATGCTGCATGTTCAGGATAAAGTTGGAAGTATCAAGGCTGGCAAAGACGCCGACCTGGTATTATGGAGTGATAATCCATTGAGCATTTATGCTGTTGCAGAGAAAACAATTGTAGATGGTATTGTTTATTTCGACCGTGAACGCGATTTGCAATTAAGAAAGCGTACGGCGGATGAAAAGAATCGAATCATCCAAAAAATGATTGGTGAAAAAAGGGCGGGTTTGCCTACACAAGCTGCACAACCGAGCATGGAAATTATGCATACCTGTAGCGACCACCAGCACAGTCATGGCTTGTTGATTGTAGACGCAGACGATATCAATGGTAACAAATAAACATCTAGCAATGAAAAAATTACTTTCTTATATAATTGTGTGCCTTGCGGTTATTAACGTTTCCGCACAGGACGATATATATCCTGCACCAGCTTACAACGGAGTTTTGTACATAAAAAATGCGACTATCCATGTAGGTAATGGACAGGTTATTCAAAATGGTGCGATCAAAGTTAATAACGGTAAGATCGAGCAGGTCGGTGCTAATGTTACGGTTCCTTCCGAGGGAAAAGTGATTGATGCGCAGGGGAAGCATGTGTATCCAGGATTGATACTTTCTAATTCTCAACTTGGCCTGGTGGAAGTGTCGAGTGTTCGGGCCACATCTGATGGTACAGAGATTGGCGAGTTAAATCCGAATATCCGATCTGTAGTTGCGTACAATACAGATTCAAAGTTGATCAATACGTTGAAGTCCAATGGGATTTTGCTCGTTAATGT
>JACMLR010000377.1 GCA_014379515.1 Chitinophagaceae bacterium | reverse complement strand
CGGCCGATTATATTCATGGAACAATCTTAAATGTAGACGGGGGATGGATGGCCCGATAGCAAATATGGAAGCAAGATACCAAAATAGCCCGGCGGAAACGGCAACAATGGATACGCAACAATTGCGTGAACATTTTCTTGTACCGCAATTGATACAGCAGGGTAAATTAACATTAACCTATTCGCATTACGATCGGATGATTGTTGGCGGGGTTATGCCTACCTCTCCAATCCAGCTCCCTTCGCCAGATCAATTAAAAGCAGATTTTTTCCTCGAGAGACGAGAGTTAGGCATTATCAATGTTGGGGGTGATGGTAGGGTTGTCGCAGATGGAACAACATTCAATCTCCGAAAACTCGATTGTTGTTATCTCGGTAAAGGAACAAAAGATGTTTCCTTCGAATCGCTCAATGCTTCCGACCCCGCTAAGTTTTATCTTCTTTCAGCACCCGCGCACCAAAACTATCCAACACAGTTAATGGTTCGTGAGGACGCTTCTCCATCGGATATGGGAAGCATTCAAACCGCAAATCAGCGCACTATCTATAAATATATTCATGCTGATGGATTAAAAAGTTGTCAACTCGTGATGGGATTAACCATTTTAAAAGAAGGTAGCGTTTGGAATACAATGCCTACGCATACACATGACCGAAGAATGGAGGCCTATTTTTATTTTGATGTGCCCGACCAACATACCGTCTTTCACTTTATGGGTCAGCCTCAAGAAACGCGGCACTTGCTGATTTCAAATTACGACGCCGTTTTATCGCCGCCGTGGAGCATTCACTCTGGTTGCGGAACATCCAACTATTCCTTTATATGGGGCATGGCTGGAGAGAATTATGTTTATACCGACATGGATGCAGTTGCAATAAAAGACTTGCGTTGATTAATCATCATCGCTTAAGAAATAAAGTGTGAAAATGAGAAGAAAGAGTTTCCTTACAATCGTCTGTTTAGCAATCGTAACAATTGCTTCAAGTCAAACAATGCCAAAGCAACCAACGGTCAGGCAACCGTTGTTTCGCAAAGACACCGTAAACATTGTTTCTTTTGGAGCAAAGGGTGATGGGCTTTTTCTGAATACAATTGCAATCAATAAAGCGGTTTCTGTGATCGCAGCAAGAAAAGGTGGGGTAGTAGTTGTTCCTGCAGGATTATGGATTTCAGGGCCAATTGTTTTGAAAAGCAATGTGAATCTTCACCGATAACCTCCCATCAACTATAAAGAAAGAAGACATCACGCCCCGATGGGTTTTTGGCTCGAAATGGCAAACAACATTCAACTGAAACAACTGACTACAGAACTTTTTATAAATGATCTTATCAAAGTTTAAGATAAAAAATCTTCAATCTGACCTGCTGCAGCCTCCCCCGGATGCGATATTCGATTTGCCAGAGAAGGTATTGCAATTTGGCACAGGAGTGCTATTGCGAGGATTACCAGATTATTTTATTGACAAGGCAAATCGGAAAGGTATTTTTAACGGACGAGTGATCGTTGTCAAATCAACAGACGGGGGTGATGCTACTGCGTTTGAGAAGCAGGACGGTATGTATACGCAATGCATTCGCGGGATCGAGAATGGTCAATTGATTGAAGAAAATATTATTAATAGTTCGATCAGCCGTGTGCTCTCTGCAAAATCACAATGGAATAGTATTCTTCAGTGCGCTCACCTGCCACAACTTAAAATCATTATTTCAAATACTACCGAGGTTGGCATCCAGTTGACGAACGATAATATTCATAAACATCCTCCTGAATCATATCCTGGCAAACTGCTTGCTTTTTTATACGAGCGCTACCAGGCATTCAACGGAAGTGCGGGAAGCGGGATGGTAATCGTGCCCACTGAGTTGATAGTCGATAATGGTAAAAAACTTGAGTCGATTGTTCTGGAGCTTGCACATTTAAACGGCCTGAGTGAATCGTTTATTCAATGGCTCGAAAGCAGTAATCATTTCTGCAGTTCGCTTGTGGACCGAATTGTGCCAGGCAAACCAGCAGCCAGCCAGCATTCAGCATTGCAAAAACAATTTGGTTATAAAGATGAATTGATGATCATGTCAGAATCGTACCGGTTATGGGCGATCGAAGGCAATGATCATGTACGTTCGATCTTGTCCTTTGCTGATGCAGATGACGGAGTGGTCATTGAGCCAAAGATTGATTTGTTCAGGGAGTTGAAGTTGCGAATGCTTAATGGTACACACAGTATTGCTTGCGGCATTGCATTTCTTTCCGGTTTTGAAACGGTGTGCCATGCAATGGAAAATAAATGGATGACACAATGCATTGAAGCGATAATGATGGACGAGATAGCACCTTCCATTCCATATAAAGTTGAACAAGCGGAGGCATCACAGTTTGGCAATCGCGTGCTCGATCGTTTTCGAAACGTTTCGATAGAGCATTTATGGATCAATATTACCATGCAGTACACGTCGAAATTGAAAATGCGGATTGTTCCGGTTTTGATGCAGCATTACAGGCAATTTGGATCTGTACCGGAATACATCGCGGCAGGTTTTGCAGCATGGCTTCTTTTCATGAAAGGAGTAAAAAAGGCTGACGGAAATTATTACGGTGTTCATTCGGGTAAGGAATACATAATTAAGGACGATAGTGCAGATTTGCTTTTCCGATTCTGGAAAGCAAATCCGAGCGCGGAATCATTGGCTGCAATAACAGGTAATTCGAGCGTGTGGGGAGAGGATTTGAATAGCCTTGAGGGATTTACGACTGCTGTTTCGGAAAAATTGCGTCAAATGATGGATATTGGGGTTGATAAAACAATACACTTAATTCAACTCAAAAAAGTGATCGCCTGAAATGAGAAATCGAGTTTTGAAAGTCAACCCAGCAGATAACGTGCTCGTCGCTCTTACCAATCTCGCCAAAGGCGAATCGATTGATTTTGGTGGCGAACAATTTGTAGTTCAGGATGCCATTCCGGCAAAGCATAAATTTTTTACGAAAAATATGGAGACGGGAGATGAAGTAAAGATGTATGGTGTGCTGGTTGGGAAGGCACAAAACTTCATTCCACGTGGGGGCCTGATGACCACATCTAATATTAAGCATGCTGCTGATCCCTACGAATATCGGGGCGTAGAATATAAATGGACTGCACCCGATGTTTCAAAATTTGCAAAACGGACGTTCAATGGTTATCACCGAAGTGACGGTCGGGTTGGAACGGCAAATTACTGGCTTTTTATCCCTACCGTTTTTTGCGAAAACAGGAATCTTGATGTTATACGTGAAGCAATGCATAACGAGCTTGGCTATGCGGTAACGGACAAGTATAAGCACTTCACGCACCATCTTCTGGAAGCACATCAATCGGGTCAGGATTTAGAGCAGGTTGATCTTTCGCCTACCAACGGTCACATCGCCGCAAGGCCATTTAAAAATATTGATGGAATCAAGTTTTTAAATCACCAGGGTGGATGCGGTGGTACAAGACAGGATGCTGCAATACTCGGTAAGCTACTCGCATCTTATGCTGATCATCCCAACGTTGGTGGAATTACGGTGATGAGTCTCGGGTGCCAAAACCTGCAGGTGCAGGATTTTTTAAATGAACTCAAACAACGAAATCCATCGTTCGATAAACCGTTATACATTTTTGAACAACAACAATCGCAGAGCGAAGAACAATTAATCTCACAGGCGATACGCAAGACTTTTTCCGGCCTCGTTGAAATAAATAAACAAACCCGTGAAGCATCAACGCTTGATCAGTTATGTGTTGGCGTTAAATGCGGTGGCAGTGATGGTTTCAGCGGAATTTCTGCAAATCCTGCTGTAGGTTATTGTAGTGATTTGCTTGCGGCGCTTGGAGCAAAAATTCTGCTGGCTGAGTTTCCGGAATTGTGCGGTGCGGAACAGGAATTAATCGATCGCGCAGTCGATGAGCAAACTGCGCGGAAGTTTATTCATCTGATGAAAAGCTACGATGCGATTGCACATAGTGTTGGTTCGGGCTTTCACATGAACCCGTCGCCCGGAAATATAAAAGATGGATTAATAACGGACGCTATAAAAAGTGCAGGCGCGGCGAAGAAAGGTGGGAATTCGCCAGTTGTTGATGTGCTCGATTATACAGAACGTGCTACCAAACCGGGTTTAAGTTTAGTATGTACGCCCGGCAATGATGTTGAAGCAACAACGGGTAAGGCAGCATCGGGTGCTACACTTATTTTATTTACAACAGGCCTTGGAACGCCAACCGGCAACCCGGTCTGCCCAACTATAAAAGTATCCACGAATTCAGCGTTAACGAAAAGAATGGGTGATATCATTGATATCGATACGGGCGCAATTATCGAAGGGGAAAAGACGATTGAAGAAATGGGAGAGGAGATACTTGAGTATTGTATCAAAGCGGCAAGTGGCGAAGTAATTCCAAAGGCAGTTTTGTTAAACCAGGATGATTTTATTCCGTGGAAAAGAGGTGTCTCTCTATAATAGATAACGAATGAAGAAATTTTTAGACGAGAATTTTTTATTGAGCAATGCCACGGCGCAGAAACTGTATCATGATTTTGCAGCGTCAATGCCCATTATCGATTACCACAATCACTTACCACCCGCGAAGATTG
>JACMLR010000376.1 GCA_014379515.1 Chitinophagaceae bacterium | reverse complement strand
TTACCGTAAGCGTTGCAGTGTTGACTCCGGAGTATTTTGAATTGTTAGTAAGAACAGTGGCTCCTTTTTTCCATTGATAAAGTACTCCTGTCCCGTTGACACCAAAACTGAACTGTGCATCAGCGCCAGGGCAAACTGTTGTGTTGGCTGGTTGTGATGAAATCGTAAAGGGGATTTTTCCACATGGGGTGATCCTCTTTACACAATCATAGTCTGTGGGCAGGATGTAACTGCCTTGATAATCAATAACAAGTCCTGTATTCGGCGACTCGAACGTAAGATAATCGTCGATGTCTACAGCCGAAGAATTCATCCTGTAAAAAATACTCGCGCGGTCGTTTGACTCATAAATCATATTTGCGGTAACCGTTCCGTCAGCCTCCACTTCAATGGATTTATAATCAAAGGTTCTGTACTGAAATGTTATTAGGTCGCGAAAAACACCTCCACTGAAATTACTATTTACCTTATATATCGAGTGACGTCCATTTCCCAGGGCTCCCAATACAAAAATGGAATTACCCGGTCCAAACTGTGAAACCGTATTGCCGTAACTGAGAACAGTATTGACTATCGTATTGCCAGTGCTGGTACTGACCTTGTATATGATGGTCGTAAAATTGTCATAAAGGAAACAATACAGATTATTATCCGGACCAAGTTTGAGCTCCCTCGCTGGAATTGTATTATTTATCGCAGATTGCCATTGAAGTGTGCCATTGGAGGAGTACTTAATAAGCATAAATCCGCCATTATTGTAATCATTGCCGATAACATAAACGTCTCCTGATCCAGAAGCAACAAGGGTATTTCCATTTCCTCCAGCGATTGTTTTTTGCCATGCAAGTGTACCGTTAGAGGAGTACTTGATTAATAATAAACCTGCTGTATTATTATCATAGCCGGATACATACACATTATCAGAATCGTCAGTAGTAATCCGGCCGACAAACTGGGAAGCATAGGTCTTTTCCCATGCAAGGGTTCCGTTGGAGTTGTATTTAATCAGTCGCGTCGAGTTGTTGTGAATAGCCAGAACGTTACCGGTCTTATCAATAGCGTAGTCACCAATATTTTCGGTAACTGTTTTTTCCCAAAGCTTAATACCTTCTTTGGATAGGCGGAAAAGTTTAGCATCTCCCACCATCACGAATTCCTTTGTAGAATTAGATCGGATAGTGGATTTGTAGTTGAAGCCGTGACCACTGTCCGGGTCATCGGCAAAACCACTGACTGTAAGGCATTGCTCATAATATTGCGCCCGTGCGGACACAACGATAACCAGCAGAAAGAGCAAGCCAATGTATCCTTTCATGAGTAAACCCAACTATGGAGGATAGGTAAGTTATGGAAAATAGATTAACCTGCAATAGGTCAAACGCGATATAGTTCTACGAACGACCTACTTCCCGAAGAACCGAAGTCCCGATTTGACGATCGTGTTAAGATTTCCGGTTGCGAATCGGGCAAAATGATCAATTTTTAAGATTTGGGGAACACGGCCAACGCGAATTTTTAATTGGTTGCGAAGTGGAATAGAAATGCAAACTCAGGCAGAGAATCAGGAAACACTTTCAAGATTTGGGTTCGAATAAACTCCTCAATCGTTTGAAATACGACAAAAGACGGAGACCTTTGGAAGATAATTCAACACTATCTAAACGTATCGAATTATGGGATTTCTATTTGATTCTTTTGAAGGCTGGAAAGACTATTGCGCGCAGAACAAGATGTCCTTGAGCGAAGTTGTGTTAGAATATGAACGGGCACAAAAAGGAAGAAGTACACTTGATACACGCAATGGATTGTCTGCGGCATGGAAGGTGATGAAGGAGGCGGTGCACACCGGACTCGAAGAGGAGATGAAATCGCGCTCCGGAATGATCGACAACGGGGCAAAAAAAGTTTACCGATATCCGAAAGCCGTGCTGTCAAGAGAATTTCAAAATCTGATAGCCCGTGCTCTTGCAGCGAAAGAGGTAAACTCCTGCATGGGAAGAATAGTTGCCGCTCCGACGGCAGGAGCCAGTGGAATTATGCCAGGTGTTTTATATACACTACAGGAAATTCATAACATCGAAGAAGATAAAATTATAGATGCGATGCTCATCGCGGCCGGGATCGCCTTGATCATGGAACAGAAGGCCTCAATTGCCGGAGCAGTGGGTGGTTGTCAAGCCGAAACCGGAACAGCAGCAGCGATGGGTTCAGGAGCTATCGTCTTTTGCCTGGACGGAAATATCGAACAGATTTTCAATGCAGTTGCTATAACTGTTCAGTGCATGCTTGGCCTTGTCTGTGATCCGGTGGCAGGATTGGTTGAAGTTCCATGTGTTGTTCGCAACGCGAGCGCCGCTGCTATCGCCAATAGTTCCGCGCAAATTGCTCTTGCAGATGTAAGCAGCGTGATCCCCGTCGATGAGGTTATTGAGGCTATGGGTGAGATAGGCGCAAGCATGGAAACACGTTATAAAGAAACGGCTCTTGGTGGATTGGCTGCTACAAAAACGGGCCAACGGATTGCGAAAAGAGTATTGATAAGCGATATCGAAATTCTTCCCGATGAAGGCGCGCCATCATCGTAGGTTGTTCTATACGGATCATTTCATATAATTGGGCAGAAACTCATTTCCAAAAAAGTATATGATCACGCTAAAAAAAACTGACCAGAAAGACGCGCTAATAAACATATACAGGATAAGTTTATTCCTCGGTGTACCAAAACTTACAGCAAGCACACTCCCTCCGATTGGCGTAAGAAGAAGTGGCGTAAGAATGGCAACCCCAACGATACCGTATTTTTTCCAGGTGGTTACGAATTTGCGGTTTCGTTGCGAAAATAATTTTCTCTTGGGGAAAAACCTGTCATAAATTTTCAAACGGATAAAGTCACCAAAGAAGGCAAATGCCAGTACAACGGTCATCATACCCGCAACAGTCGTTAAAATCGTAGTTAGCAATGTTAATCCGGCTGCGTATCCTCCGATCGGGCCAAAAAAGAACTTTAACATTGAAGAAAAATAAACTGGAATCGCCCTAAGGATTTC
>JACMLR010000375.1 GCA_014379515.1 Chitinophagaceae bacterium | reverse complement strand
GGAAAATCGGCAATCAAACAATTGAAATTGTACCTGAAACATCAGCGGAACCAGGTGACTGTAAAACCCGGTAATGAAGATGTTGTATTTCTGAACAATCGTGGCGCGAAACTTTCTCGTGTCATGATCTTTTTAATTTTACAAAGTCTCGCTATCACCGCCAACATCAAAAAACAAATTTCTCCGCATAGTTTTCGGCATTCATTTGCTACCCATCTGGTCGAAGGCGGGGCCGATCTTCGTGCCGTCCAGGAAATGCTGGGTCATGCCAGTATTACCACCACTGAAATCTATACTCACCTCGATCGCGAATATCTGCGTAAAACACTGGAAAACTTCCATCCCGCCTTTCAATAGGCAGAAGATTTGCAGCGAGCCTGCGCTTTTTGTAGTTGATACTCTATCCGCGCTAAGTATTACCCATTAAACTGATAAGCAACGGATTAATATTTGAAATAGTTATCATACTGTTACGTTTAAAGAGGAATGACAACCTCAACTGTCAATCCATTGAAAATAACCCTGATGTTCGCCGCCATATTGAAACCAATAAGTATTGATAATTTTCTCGCTGGCAATCTTCGGATTCGATCTGCCTTCGCGCGGATTTCAGTGGCGTTGTTCATTTTACTCCACTTAACCCAGTTGTCTGTTGCTCAATCCCGAAGCCTCAAATTCGAAAGACTTGATATTAATAATGGGCTATCACAAAACAACGTGATCTGTGCTGTTCAGGATAGTCGCGGCTTTTTGTGGTTTGGTACGAGGGACGGGGTAAACAGGTATGATGGTTATAAGTTTACGATTTATCGCAACATAATTGGAGACAAAAGCAGCTTGAGTGGTAATTACATTCCCTCGCTTGCAGAAGATAAGGAAGGAAATGTTTGGATCGGCACAACAAGTGAAGGACTGAACAAGTACGATCGAAAGACAGATAAATTCGTTCGCTTTACGGTCGAGGATCCAAAAAATCATATCAGTTCAAATAACCTGGAAAGTTTATTTACCGATCATGAAGGGAATATTTGGATAGGATCGGCAGAGGGAACGGTGGATATCCTTGATCCTCGAACAGGTAAGTTGACATCGTATCCGAATACAAAATTTCCACTCGCTCAATTGCAGGGCCCGGTTCGTTTTATAAAGGAAGACAACGATTTCAATATCTGGGTCGGTATTCATGGTTCTGGAATGTACAAGTTCGAACGGGCAACGCAAACATTTATTCGCTATGGACATGATCCAGCGGATCCTAAATCAATCATCTCAAACAAAATCTACTCATTCTTCCAGGATAGCAAGAATCGCATCTGGATTGGTACAGACGGATACGGATTGGAATTATTTAATGCTACCACAGGAACCTTTAAACACTTTGTTCATGACCCAAAAAATCCGACGGGAATAAGTGCCAATTCGATTTATGATATTGGTGAAGATCTCGATGGTAATGTCTGGTTCGGGACCGAAAATGGCGGACTTTGCATTCTGGCAAATAATAGCGAGACCTTCGCTAATTACAAACGCGACGACATGGATAATTCCAGTCTTAGCAACAATTCCATATATACAACCTACTGCGATCGTAAGGGAAATATGTGGATCGGAACATTTTCCGGTGGAATAAGTCTTTATAATAAAGAGTTCAATAAATTCTCCCATTTTAGACACACATCTTCTCCAAATAGTCTTTCCAACAACAACGTGCTTTCTTTCATGGAGGGGAACGACAAAAAGATTTGGATCGGTACTGATGGCGGTGGTATGGATGTGTTTGATCCAGTTACGAAGAATTTTACTAACTATCATCATATCGCAGGAAATCCGAATTCAATCGGCGGTAATTATGTTTTGTATTCAATAACAGACAGTGAAGGCAATATTTGGATCGGGACATGGGCTGAAGGCGTTTCGGTTTATAATCCGAAAGCGAAAACGTGGAAACATTTTAAAAACGACCCCGCCGATTCGACGACCTTAAGTAATAACAATGCCTGGATCATTTTTGAAGACAGTGAAAAAAATATGTGGGTAGGAATGCATGAGGGCGGTCTTGATTTATTCAATCGCAAAACAGGAAGGTTTACCCATTTCATGGTCAACGATAAAAATGGATCAAGTCTCAATAGTAATATCGTTCACGCCATCGAAGAGGATGCGGCGGGAAATCTTTGGATAGGCACCGACGGCGGCGGAATCAATATGTATAATAAGAAGACAAAGCGATTTTCTTATTTCGTAATGAACCCGAAAAAGAATAGCATCAGCAATAACAGTATTCTTTCATTCCTAAAAGACAGGAAAGGAAATCTTTGGATAACCACGATGATGGGTGTTAATTACTTTGACACCAAAACGCACCACTTCACTACTTATACCACGGCTGATGGCTTACCAAATAACGCGGTGTTTGGTTTGATTGAAGATGATGAGAACAATTTATGGATCAGTAGCAATCGTGGCCTTTCCAAAATGAACCTCACGTCTAAGAAAATAACAAATTACGGATTAGCAGATGGGTTACAATCATACGAATTTAAAGATCATGCTTTCCTTAAAGCTCAAGATGGCACCATTTATTTTGGTGGCGTTAATGGATTCAATGTTTTCAAAACATCGGAGATCGTAAATAAACCGTTCGATCCACCATTGGTGCTCACAAGCTTCCAAATTTTTAACAGGGAGGTCAAGGTAAGTCCCGACTCATCGGACATTACCGCACTAACTAAACCAATATCAGAAACTGATGAAGTGTTCATTGATTATTCAAATTCACTTGTTTCGTTTGAGTTTGCTTCGCTGAACTACACGGCATGGGAGCAGAAAAAATATGCCTACAAATTGGTAGGATTTGACAACACATGGAACGTGATTGGCAACCAGCGAAAGGCCACATACACGAGGTTGGACCCGGGAAGTTATACACTCAAAATTCGCGGTGTGGACAATGAGGGTGAATGGTCGACTTATATAAGAGAACTTAAAATTGTAATTGTTCCACCTTTTTGGCTGACAACATGGTTTAAGCTCCTGGTCGGCGCAACTATCATCGGGATAATTGTATTGCTTTTTAATTGGAGAACGCGCGTTGTAAGAAAGCAAAAAGAAACGCTTGAGCAACAGGTGCAGGAACGAACAGAAGCTCTCGCATTTTCGATGGAAGGTGAAAAGAAATCGCGCGAGGAAGCTGAAAGGGCAAATAAAGCAAAAAGTATCTTCCTTGCAACGATGAGCCACGAAATCAGAACGCCAATGAATGGTATCATTGGTATGTCCTCCTTATTGGCGCAAACCTCATTGAACAACGAACAACTCGGATATACTGAAACGATCCAAACCTGCGGTGAAAGTTTACTGACAGTTATTAATGACATTCTCGACTTCTCAAAAATTGAATCCGGTGCAATGGAACTGGAAAGTAAAGAATTCCATCTTCGTACCTGCGTTGAGGAAGTATTGGATGTATTTTCAAGTAAAGCTGCACAGATTGGCCTTGATCTTATTTACCAGATCGACTATAGCGTACCTGAACAAATTAACGGTGATAGTACGCGTTTGCGCCAGGTACTTATCAATCTTATCAGCAACGCAATTAAGTTTACCCACTCTGGTGAAGTTTTTATAAAAGTGTATCAGCAGTCGGCAGGATTCAATGGAGAAACTACCATTTGTTTTGAAGTTAGAGATACAGGAATTGGTATTCCAAAGGAGAAACTGGGTCGGCTTTTCAAAGCGTTCTCACAAGTAGATTCATCCACAACCCGCAAATACGGCGGTACGGGACTAGGTCTTGTAATATGTGAAAAATTGATTCGCTTAATGGGGGGCGACATTACTGTATCGAGCGAAGCTGGTGTAGGTTCTACATTTGCCTTCACAATCAAATCGTCGGCAGGAAAAAATACTATCCCAGTGTACCAGGTTACAGACAAAACAGTACTTCGCAATAAGCGCGTGTTGGTATTGGATGATAACGAAACCAACAGGACAATCCTGCGCGTACAACTCGAACATTGGAATATGCGGCCGGTCCTGGCAGCATCGGGTGCAGAAGCGCTGGAACTTCTCAAAAGAGATAACACGTTCGACTTAATTATAACGGACATGCACATGCCAGAAATGGATGGCGTTGAATTTTCCGGGCTGGCGAAGGGGCAACTCCCGAAACTCCCGATACTTTTACTGAGTTCGATTGGCACCGAAGTTGGCCAGGAAAACAAAGATCTTTTTCATGCTGTGCTAAATAAGCCCGTCAAACAAAACATACTTTCGACCATCATATTGAATACGTTTGAAAAAACAGGTTTAACCAATACGGACGTTCGTCCACAACAAATCGCTTTTGAGAATCTTGCAGCAAAATATCCGTTGAATATTTTGATTGCGGAAGACAACCTGGTGAATCAACAGTTGGCGTTGATTGTTCTATCGAAATTGGGATATAGCCCTGCGCTTGCGGAGAATGGACGGGAAGCGGTAGAACAAATGCTTGCGCACAATTTTGATTTGATTTTGATGGATGTGCAAATGCCGGAGATGGACGGCCACGAAGCGACGCGCTTTATCCGGCGTCAGAATTACGCTCAACCTGCAATCATTGCAATGACCGCAAACGCAATGCAGGGCGACCGCGAACAATGTTTAGCAGCAGGAATGGATGATTATATAAGCAAACCTGTAAAGCCCGAAGAGATCGCTGCAATGCTGGAAAAGTGGGCAATGAAAAATAAAGGTGTTAGGATTGCCAGCTAACTTGACTGGCTAAATGACAATCGCTACAAAACGAATTTCGCATGATACATTTTGGAAGATGATTTGCTCTTGATTCGAACCCAATAGACACCACTCCCCCACGCGGGTTGCAGATACAGAGACATGCGGTGATACGAGTTTGATACAAAGAGCTGTTCAACATGAATGATACGCCCATCGTCCGATATAATATCTAATGTATATTGATTACCTACCGGGAGATTCAATTCAAGATTAATGTCACTTCCTCTTTTAGCTGGATTTGGAAAGAGTTTAATCTCATCTGATTTTACGAGTTTCGATTTCCAATCGGCCCATTGACGCTCAAATTTTTCGACAATAGGAACTTCCTCTTTCATAATAATCATGCCCATTGTGACCATCGGGTACTCGTTTAAGAAGACGCTATCGATCATCAACGTATCCATTACATTCATATCAATGGTTAATTGATTTGATCGGAGGTAAAAAGTCTTAATCCCCGTCGACGACGGCGAGATCGAATATTCCTGGTCCTCATAGTTATCTGCCGAAATCCCGATCGCAACATCACCAGTGGAAAACAATACGGGCAGTACAAAGCATCCATCAGCATCTGCGGTTACCTTGCTTTCGGTTCCTTTAATAACAATTTTCCCAAATGGGATCGGAGTCAACGTTTTTTCATCTAATAAAATTCCCTTAACACGTTGCAATTTTGGTGTAACCTGAATCGCTACTTCACCAAACGCAAATGTGTCGCGTTGCTGCACTACCCTTTTATTATTTGCACCGCGCGTTGCACGTTCGGGTTTTGTTTGTGATTGCGCAGCTCCTACAGAAAGCATAGCCGCAATAACCGCAGTCCAGGCATATGCACCCGCGCGATGCGTTGCAGGCGCCGGATTCAACGTTCGATTTAGTTGGTGGTTGGAGAACCTGCCACACACACTTCCGTTTTCAGCATAAATTTGATTCACAATCTCCCGGTCATGCATAAACGAAAAATCGATCACCGTTTTACTACAGGATTGACAAAATCTTCCTTGCTCCTGCTGAGACATCTTATTCCAGTTTTCATGACAGGGTTCGGCAATTTGTAGCTTCAAGTTTTTGTTCATATGCTTGTATTATTGGTAAGTGTAGGATTAAGATTGATCGTTTCATTACAGATGCAGCAATTTTATGATTGCACATGCAGCCAAAAATTATTTTTGACTATCTTGTTTTGAGATAACAGATGGGATTCATAAAGAACATAGCACATTCCGAACTTCCAGACAAAGAACTGGTTCAGCTCTACAAGCAGCATGGCGACATGAAATTGCTTGCCGAGCTCTATCAACGCTATATGGACTTACTATATGGGGTCTGCCTGAAGTACCTTAAAGACCCTGAAACCTCGCGTGATGCCGTAATGAATATTTTTGAGGAACTCGTGGTGAAGCTTAAAAAACATGAGGTTGAGAATTTTAAGAGTTGGCTTCACACTCTCGCTAAAAACCACTGCCTCATGCAGTTACGAACACCACGCAACCTCAGGACAACAGAATTTAAGGGTGACATTATGCAATCGGAAGACGAAACGCATCTGAATGGCGTAATGCTGAAAGAGGAAAACTTTAAGCGCCTGGAAAGTTGTTTGAAGACCTTATCCGCAGAACAAAAAGTTTCGGTGGAAATGTTTTATTTACAAAACAAATGTTACAACGAAATTGCAGAACAAACCGGACTTGAATGGAACAAAGTCAGAAGTTTTATTCAAAACGGCAGAAGGAACCTGAAGCTCTGTATGGAAAAGAATGAATCGGTGATAAAAGCCAAAGGAGTATTTGACAAATGAGCGAAGAACGTAACCATATCAATTATAACGCATCAGACATTCGTCGTTACCTCGACGGCGACATGTCCGCGTCTGAAATGCACTCAATTGAAAAGGCGGCATTAGATGATCCTTTTCTCGCGGATGCAATTGAAGGAATTCAATCGGCGCGACTTGAACACTCAGATCAAACAATTGTCACCAACCTTGAAAAACTGAAAGCTGACTTGTCAGCCAAAACCGAACAAGGGAAAGTTGTTCGATTCGGTGCCGGGTGGTGGAAGATTGCCGCAGCTGCAAGTGTATTATTAATCCTTTCCGTTGTAGCGTATCGCAATTGGTTTGATACTTCTCATACCAAAGAGGCCATAACCTTAAGTGACGTGTCGACACCATCGGTTCAATCAGAAACAAAAGGCAGCGATTCATTAAATAAACAAGAAGACACTCAACAACAACCTGCAGCAATATTGCCGACTCCGCCTAACTCGAGCGATGCAACAGCAACGCGTGAATCAGTTGTATTAGAACGCGATTCGAAGGGAGCACCACATCCAACTGTAAGCGAAGCCAAAAATTCCAAATTTTTTGCCAAAGCTGATACATCTGTTCCCGTCCCGATACAAGAAGCAGCAAAAGAAGTTGCTGCAGATGTGGTGCGCATGAAAGATAACGAGGAAACAGAACGCAAGACAACTTCACCTTCCGCCAACGCAGGCATCAACGATCGATTCTACAAAAACAATGCAGTAAATACTTTCAATGGCAGAGTACTTGACACCAACAATCAGCCTTTAGCAAATGCAATGATCCAGTTGAGTAATACCAACAATGGATATTTGAGTGATGACAAAGGGAATTTTGCTTTCGCCAGCACTGACTCTCTCGTTGACGTCAATGTATTAGTTGTTGGATATGCATCACAAAATTTCACTCTCAGAAATTCCGTTCCATCGAATCAATTAAAATTGATTCCTCAGGACAGCCAACTGAGTGAAGTTGTTGTTACAAGCAAGCAAGGTTCAGCGAAAAAACAGACAACTAAATCGAAAACAATTTTTCCTAAAGTTCTCGTGCAGGACGCGGAACCGGTTATTGGTTGGATTGAATTCGATCGCTACATCGAAGCAAATAAGAAAAACGTTCCTGGAAATAAAATTGGCGAAGTTGTTCTCTCATTTGAATTAAACAAACAGTCGCAACTTTCGAAATATAAAGTAGAACAGTCCCTTTCTCCTGCACAGGATGAAGATGCTCTTCGCCTTCTCAAAGAAGGACCCGGCTGGCGCCTGCTAAAGGGTAAAAAGACAAGAGTCATCGTAATAATTCGTTTTTAAAATACTTTTCAAAACATCGTCTTTACCGATATTATTTTCGCCTACCTTTGCGAAAATTTTACGTTTATGAGAAAGTTTATATTCATTGTGTTTCTTGCCTTCGCAGGATTTCATTTCAGTCATGCACAAGCGCTTCGCACGCCTCAACCATCAACCACTACCACCATTAAACAGGAATTTGCACTGTCTAATATCGAGCTGTCTTATTCTCGCCCTTCCATGAAAGGCCGAACCATTTTTGGCGACCTCGTGCCTTATGGTAAAGTTTGGCGTACCGGCGCTAATGGTGCTACGACAATCACTTTCGGAGAAGATGTAAACATTGGCGGAACTGCAGTGAAAGCTGGTAAGTATGGCCTGCTTACTATACCTGAAGCGACAAAGTGGACAATCATCCTTACTAAACAATTAGATGTTACCAGCCCGGCTGCTTACAAGCAGGATCAGGATGTGGTTCGGGTTTCAGCCGAAACACGACCACTCAATTACCCAATGGAGAATTTCACTCTTATGTTTGGTAATATCTCCGCGAATGCTTGCGAGCTCTGGATGTTGTGGGATAACACGATTGTTAGTCTTCCCATCAAAACAGATGTTGATACGAAAGTTATGGCGCAGATCAATGATGCAATGAATAAAGACAGCCGTCCTTATTTCAGTGCAGCTATGTATTACATGGATAACAATAAAGATCTTAACAAAGCGCTCGAATGGTTAGATAAAGCTGCTGTTCAAAATCCGCAGGCTTTCTGGGTTCTGCATCAAAAAGCAAATTGCCAGGCGAAACTTGGTAAAAAAGCAGAAGCAATTGCAACAGCGGAAAAATCCATCACTCTTGCAAAAGCTGCAAAGAATGATGACTATGTGAAATTGAATGAAGACCTGATAAAGAAATTGAAGTAATCTCTAAATTGATTTACTATCGGCCCCGGCAATTATGTCGGGGCTTTTTGTTGGCAGAAACAGTTGGATGATAAACGATAAGATTATTACACCAAAAGCGCCAATAACATTGAGCCAAAGGAAAGAAACGATATCAGCAAAATAAACGGCGATCACCAAAAGCTCCGAAATCACAGCACCGAAAAACACCGCTTTTGCACCAATGCGTTTCAGAAAAAAAGCAACAAGAAATACTCCGAGTATTGTGCCGTAAAACCATGACCCCAGGATGTTCACAGCCTCAATCAGGCTGTTGCCAAGGTTGTAAGCAAACTGCGCAATGAATACGCAGAATAGGCCCCACCCGACCGTATACCATTTCGACCACTTGTATTCTTCTTCCTCCGTCAATTGCTTTTTGGAAAACTTTTTATGAAAGTCGATCATTGTGCAGGATGCAAGTGAATTGAGCGCTGCAGCAATACTCCCCCATGCAGCAAGAAAGATAATCGCAATGATTAATCCTACGATTCCCTTCGGCAAAAAATCTCCAACGAAACGGAGAAAGATATAATTCGTGTCATTACCATCCGATGCCGGGTTTGCTTTTTTTACAAGGTCTTTGATCGTTGTGCGCTGAACCTGCGCATTTTTTTCTTCCTGCTGTAATTCAGTTCTTAATCTGTCGATCGCTGCCTCATCATCTGAATGCAAGGCTGCCGCCAATTCCACAGCAGTATTTCGCTTAGTTGCCTGAACAGAATCATATCGCACCGAAGCAGCGCGATAATCATCAGCATACTTTCCACTCAACACTTGCTTTTCGGCAGCAAGATTGAAATGCGCAGGTGCCTTATAAAATTGGTAGAAGGAGAAAATAAAAACCCCGATGATCAATATAAAAAACTGCAGAGGAACTTTTACAAGCCCATTCATCAGCAAGCCAAGTTTGCTTTCTTTTTCACTTTTAGCAGTGAGATAGCGTCCAACCTGGCTTTGATCGGTACCGAAATAACTGAGCGAGAGAAACAATCCACCAATCACTCCACTCCAAATATTATACTTGTCTTTCCAATTGAAAGATCCATCTTCAACACCACTTGAAATAACGTTTAATTTGCCTGCTTTACCACTTATGTGCAACGCGTCCCTGATTCCAATACCTTCTGGCAACATGTCGATTGCGTACCAGCAAGCCACAAACATGGCAGCATATATTATAATGAATTGTATCTGCTGTGTATATGCAACCGCCTTTGCACCGCCTGTCGTAGTATAGATTATCAACAATCCACCCATTGCGATATTCGTGACATAAAAATTCCAGCCTAACAAACTGTGCAACACAATCGATGGTGCAATCACACTAATCCCTGTTGATACACCGCGGGATAAAAGGAAAAGAAAGGAAGTGAATGTTCTCGTTCTGACATCGAAACGTTGTTCGAGATACTCGTATGCTGTATAAACTTTTAGGCGATGAAAAATTGGAACCAGTGTTGCACAAACGATCACCATTGCAATTGGTAACCCGAAATAGTATTGAACGAATCGCATACCATCTGTGTATGCCTGGCCGGGAGCGGTAAGAAATGTAACCGCACTCGCCTGTGTTCCCATTATACTTAGCAGAATTATCCACCAGGGCATCTGGCGATCACTGAGGAAATAACCCGAGAGATTGCGGGATGTCTTGCTTTTATAGATTCCCCAGGAAATGATGAGAATCAATGTCGCAACAAGCACAAGCCAATCGAGCGGCGAAAAATTCATGCAAATCGTTTAGTAAAGAAATAAAACAGAACAATCAATAACAGCAGGAAACCCAGCACAAGCCAATACCAACCTTTCCAGCTGGAAAAAATCGGCGCCTTTTCGTTATCGTTTAACTCCTGATTCATTTTTTTTTTGCGGATGCGATGAGAACATAGATGAGGCTGATCAAAACACCGATCAACAATCCGAAAGCGAATTTTTTAATGACCTTCCCGATTATCACTCCCGAAATTACCGCAATTGCAAACGCCCATCTCGGGTTCACTTTTGATTTTACACTCATTTAAAACGCCTTCTTCTTTGATAGTCCAATAATATTTGCAAGAAGCCGGTATGCACCAGGAACTCCCGCAGGAAGCTCACGGAAAAATACCAACCCCGTATAAACGAATTTTCCCTTCCCATAGTTTGCAATGATCAGGCTACCCTTTTGTGGTTCTTCAGCCGAATCCGACATGGATAATGGTGTTTCGTAAGAAATATCAGTCTTATCTGCGTTATAAATACTTCTTTCCTGGATCCAGCCCTGGAAATCTTTTTCGGTAATCTTATTTGGATAATTTAAAACAGAATGCTCTGGCAATGCAAACGTCACAGTCGCCTTTTCATCTGTGATCCTTCCCCTGGATATCTCAAAAGGGTATGGACCAATTTTCGGACGGGAAGCAGGAGCAAAACCAGTCGTATTATATTGAACAATATAATTTCCGCCTTCCTTCACGTAATTCATCAGGATATCATAACGGTCGTTTAAAAAATCGTGCACATTGTAGGCCCTGATTCCAGCCATCACAGCATCGAACTGGCGAAGGTTAGCCGCTGTGATATCTGCTTCTTTGAGGACAGTCACTTCATATCCCATTTGACGAAGTGCAATTGGAACTTTATCCCCTGCTCCTTCTATATATCCGACCTTTTTGCCAACGATTTTCAAATCGATATTAAGCACTTTAATTGCATCCTGGTAGAAATAATGGATTGAAGGAATATGGTCGTAGCGGATACTTGTCACATTCAAATACGCTGGTTGTTCTTCCTTATTCTTTTTTAACTGCGTAAAGGCCTGAACAAAGTCATCTTCATTTTCCTTCGGCATCTTGCTATCGATCGTAAAAAGATATGTTCGACTGATTCCTCTATTTAAATTAAATGCTGTGTCCGTTTGTGAATCATTCCTTGTCTTCATTCGGCTGTTAATCCCGGCACTATATCCACTGAAATTTTTATGTGCAGTTACCTTGATGGAAACATCTGCTTTTTGCAATGCCTGGTTCTTTGGAAATATCACGATGCTTGGTTCTGTTGATACGGCAACAGGTGGTACTACTACAAGTGGCTGGTACAATTCTCCCTTAACCGGATCGGTGAACCGGTACTGAATGGGTCGTGTAATTTCAAATCGTTCCCCCGAGATCGCTAATTGGAATCTTACCTTAAGACTGGGGTTGTTTTCCGGCAAGCCAATATTCCGCTGATCAAGGACATTGAACGATCCTTCACTCATTTTCTGTTCCATCCAGTACGGTTGAGAGATTGGCTTCTGTGGTGAAATAAAAATCGATTTGTTATAGATCAGATTCTTATTCTTTTGCAACGGCATGTTGAATGAGCTGTCCTCCGCCTCAATGATAATATTATTCAATACAACAGGAGCGCCTAGCCGATTATTTGCCCACAGAGTAACGCGGATAGAATCCCCTTGCACCGCATACTC